>NZ_JAOWEE010000054.1:0-243935 GCF_030334295.1 Citrobacter sp. Cf088 | reverse complement strand
GGAAGGTGCGAATAAGCAGGTCATTTCTTCCCAAGCTGACTCGCTGATTAAAATTTCGCGGATCTGGGCCGATTTTTTTCCCGCAAACACATCGAATCAGCCTATTTAGGCTATTTTTTCCACCATTTCTGGCGTTATTTCCGGTTTTTACTGAGATCTCTCCCACTGACGTATCATTTGGTCCACCCGAAACAGGTTGGCCAGGGTGAATAACATCGCCAGTTGGTTATCGTTTTTCAGCAGCCCCTTGTATCTGGCTTTCACGAAGCCGAACTGCCGCTTGATGATGCGAAACGGGTGCTCCACCCTGGCACGGATGCTGGCTTTCATGTATTCGATGTTGATGGCCGTTTTGTTCTTGCGCGGATGCTGCTTCAAGGTTTTTACCTTGCCGGGACGCTCGGCGATCAGCCAGTCCACATCCACCTCGGCCAGCTCCTCGCGCTGTGGCGCTCCTTGGTAGCCGGCATCGGCTGAGACAAATTGCTCCTCTCCATGAAGCAGATTACCCAGCTGATTGAGGTCATGCTCGTTGGCCGCGGTGGTGACTAGGCTGTGGGTCAGGCCACTCTTGGCATCGACACCAATGTGGGCCTTCATGCCAAAGTGCCACTGATTGCCTTTCTTGGTCTGATGCATCTCCGGATCGCGTTGCTGCTCTTTGTTCTTGGTAGAGCTGGGTGCCTCAATGATGGTGGCATCCACCAAAGTGCCTTGGGTCATCATGACGCCTGCTTCGGCCAGCCAGCGATTGATGGTCTTGAACAATTGACGGGCCAGTTGATGCTGCTCGAGCAGGTGGCGGAAATTCATGATGGTGGTGCGATCCGGCAGGGCGCTATCCAGGGATAATCGGGCAAACAGGCGCATGGAGGCGATTTCGTACAGGGCATCTTCCATGGCACCGTCGCTCAGGTTGTACCAATGCTGCATGCAGTGAATACGCAGCATGGTCTCCAGCGGATAGGGCCGTCGGCCATTGCCCGCCTTGGGATAAAACGGCTCGATGACAGCGGTCATATTCTGCCATGGCAGAATCTGCTCCATGCGGGAGAGGAAAATCTCTTTTCGGGTCTGACGGCGCTTAGTGCTGAATTCACTATCGGCGAAGGTGAGTTGATGGCTCATGATGTCCCTCTGGGATGCGCTCCGGATGAATATGATGATCTCATATCAGGAACTTGTTCGCACCTTCCCTAAGTCGACTGCATTAAAACTTTTGTGAGCGGTGATGAGCAAATTGATTCATCACCGGTATTTTTTCAATACTGCACAGTCCTGCTGTGTGAAAAATAAATTATTGAGGTTCAGGAGTCCGGCGTGGAAAAAAATAATATTACCCTCGACCCGAGTTCTTCGTTTGGCACGTCATCATCTGTGGATATTAATGTTCCGCCTGAGGGCATGGTGCAACGCAGTAGCCGAATAAAACGTATTCAGACCACGGCAATGATTTTATTATTTTTTGCTGCGGTTATTAATTACCTCGACCGCAGTTCTCTGTCGGTCGCCAACTTAACGATTCGTGAAGAACTGGGGCTGAGCGCCACGCAAATCGGCGTGCTGCTGTCGGTATTTTCTCTCGCTTATGGTATTGCGCAATTGCCCTGCGGCCCGCTGCTGGATCGCAAAGGTCCGCGCATTATGTTGGGGCTGGGGATGTTCTTCTGGTCGCTGTTTCAGGCGATGTCCGGCATGGTACACAGCTTCACCCAGTTTGTGTTGGTGCGTATCGGGATGGGGATCGGCGAAGCGCCAATGAACCCGTGCGGCGTAAAGGTCATCAACGACTGGTTTAACATCAAAGAGCGCGGCCGCCCGATGGGATTATTCAACGCCGCCTCCACCATCGGGGTTGCCATTAGCCCGCCGATTCTGGCTGCCATGATGCTGGTAATGGGCTGGCGCTGGATGTTCATCACCATTGGCGTGCTGGGTATTTTCCTCGCCATCGGCTGGTACATGCTGTATCGCAACCGCGAGCAAATTGAGCTGAGCGCCACGGAACAAGCGTACCTGAACGCTGGTAGCGTCAATGCCCGCCGAGATCCGCTGAGCTTTGCCGAATGGCGCAGCCTGTTTCGCAACCGTACCATGTGGGGCATGATGCTGGGCTTTAGCGGCATCAACTATACCGCATGGTTATACCTGGCCTGGCTGCCGGGCTACCTGCAAACCTCCTACAACCTGGATTTAAAAAGCACCGGATTAATGGCGGCGATCCCGTTCCTGTTTGGCGCAGCCGGCATGTTGATTAACGGCTTTGTCACCGACTGGCTGGTAAAAGGCGGTATGGCGCCGATTAAGAGCCGTAAGATTTGTATAATCGCCGGGATGTTCTGCTCTGCAGCCTTCACCTTCGTTGTGCCGCAGGCCACAACGTCGATGGCCGCCGTGTTACTGATCGGGATGGCGCTGTTCTGTATCCACT
Source organism: Citrobacter sp. Cf088 (assembly GCF_030334295.1). Lineage (NCBI taxonomy): Bacteria > Pseudomonadati > Pseudomonadota > Gammaproteobacteria > Enterobacterales > Enterobacteriaceae > Citrobacter > Citrobacter sp. Cf088. The sequence continues at coordinate 241,504 of NZ_JAOWEE010000054.1, read as the reverse complement.
TCGCCGGTACCTCGTGCTGGGGCCTGATCCACGTCGCCGTCGCCTCACGCATGACCGCTTCCGTGGGCAGTATCCAGAACTTTGCCAGCTTTATCTGCGCATCGTTTGCGCCGATCGTCACCGGATTTATTGTTGATACCACCAACTCTTTCCGCCTGGCGCTGATCATCTGTGGCTGCGTCACCATGGTGGGGGCCCTTGCCTACATCTTCCTGGTTCGCCAGCCCATTAGCGATCCACGTAAAGATTAATCCTCCAGATGCCCGATAACACCGTGCTTATCGGGCATGTTATGCTCCTCGTATGAACATCACCTTACGCGCTACTACTCTGGCAGACACAGCCGCTCTTCCCGCCATCGAACGATCTGCGGGGCAACGTTTTTTACAGATCCCGGAACTGGCGTGGATTGCTGATGACCAGATTATATCGGCTGCTCAGCATCAGGCATTTGCCGCCACTGGCTTGAGCTGGCTGGCGCAGGCCGATGAGCATCCGGTCGGCTTTTTAGTCGCCGAAACGCTGGATTCATCGCTGTTTATTGCAGAACTGTCGCTGCATCAGGAGTGGCAGGGAAAAGGAATTGGCCGCCGATTAATTTGCTATGTTGCCGAACAGGCGCGCGAGAAAGATTACACGTCGCTTACGCTGACCACCTTCCGCGATGTGCCGTGGAATGCGCCATGGTACGCGCGTCTGGGATTTGAAATGTTGGCTGAAGAGACGCTGCCTGCAAAGTTGCGCCAGAAAAGAGAAGAGGAAGCAGCGCATGGACTGGCGTATGAATCACGCTGCGCCATGCGCCTGATGCTTACTTAGAACGTTTCCCAGTTATCCCCGGCATCCGCTACCGCGGCTTTACGCGGCTGGACCGTTGAAACCGGTTTAGCGGCCGCAACGTCACGCGCGCGCTGTTGGTCATGCTGAATACGGAACACGGCAACGGCTTGAGTCAGGCGGCTGGCCTGCTCTTCCAGCGCGGCAGCGGCAGCGGCGGACTCTTCCACCAGCGAGGCGTTCTGCTGCGTCACACGATCCATCTCGGCAACGGCCAGACCAACCTGATCAATACCGCGGCTCTGTTCATCAGAAGCAGAGGCGATTTCCCCCATGATATCGGTCACGCGGGTTACCGCATTAACGATCTCATCCATGGTTTCACCGGCGCTTTCAACCAGCGTTGAACCGACATCCACACGGCTGACCGAGTCTTCAATCAGGCTCTTAATCTCGCGCGCGGCCTGTGCACTACGCTGGGCCAGGTTACGCACTTCACCCGCCACCACCGCAAATCCACGGCCCTGCTCGCCCGCACGTGCGGCTTCTACCGCGGCGTTGAGTGCCAGAATATTGGTCTGGAAGGCAATGCCGTCGATGACGCTAATAATGTCGGCGATCTTCTGCGAACTGGAAGCGATATCACGCATGGTTTGCACCACGTTGTCCACCACTTTGCCGCCTTTCTGCGCGGTTTCCGACGCACTCAGCGCCAGATGGCTGGCCTGACGCGCGTTTTCGGCGTTCTGCTTCACGGTTGCCGTCAGCTGTTCCATGCTGGCTGCGGTTTCTTCCAGAGAGGCCGCCTGCTGTTCGGTACGGGAGGAGAGATCGTTATTGCCCATCGCAATCTCGCTGGCCCCGCTGTAAATCGCATTGGCGCCGTTACGCACGTCACCCACGGTGTTCATCAGCTCACCCTGCATGTGACGCAGGCTTTCCGCCAGTTGCCCAATCTCGTTGGAACCTTCCACTTCAATACGCTTCACCAGATCGCCGCTGGCGATATGACGAATGCTGTCAATCAGACGGTTCATTGGGGAAATAAGAGTCAGTTTGATACCAAACCAGACCGCAATAATCGCCGCCAGAACGGTGATCAGCACACAAACCAGCACCCACATCGCCTGGCTGTAAGAGCTGTTGTTATCTTCCACCGCGATGTCATACAGGCGATCGTTCTGCTGCATGTAATTGATATACTGCTTCTCAAAACCATCCTGATAACTCTGCGTCGGTTGATCAAAGAACGCGTTGATCTTCCCGTCACCCAGTAACTGGATCAGCTCCGCCAGCGCACCGTGATAGATGTCATAGGTGCGGTTGATCTCCTGGAAAGCGGCTTCGCTTTGGCGCGGATCGCGCGGGAGCGACTCGTAAATCGCCCAGTTTTTTTCCGTCAGCTTCAGCGCCGTACTCGCCACCTGCATCAGTTCCGCCACGGTCGCGCCGCTGCCGATATTGCTCTGATCCATCATGTAGCGAATGCCTGCCCGGTTCAGGGTGTTACGCGTTTGCAGCAGCTCAACCCAGGTGGCGTTCAGCGCAGACTGTTGCTGGCGAATGGTTTGCAGAACGGTAAAGTTCTCTTTGTCATTCTTAAGTGAGTTAAAAAACAAGCCGCCCGAGGCGAGCTGTAAAAGGCCAAATAGCGCCAATACCAGCAGTAAGCTGGTAACAATCTTCATTCGTTTTAACATGTTTTCTCTTTCCGCTAGACAGATATCAGAATTTTCGGCCTGGAAAGGGAAAACTTTATGAAATTTGTGCTAGTTGAATCGATCTCAGCATCGACGATTCGTCGATCCACGCCGTCTGCTAAAGCGCTAAGCGGGTTTATTAGTGATCTCAATCACATAAATATACCCGTTAGTCCCCACCGCTTACCGCTCGCTGACACTTGGGACCGCTTAAGCTGACATACAACCGCTCACTTATTTACCTTACTTTACGCGCGTAATTCTCTGGCAAGATCCCCCCAACATAGCAGTCAAATAACCTCCTCAAACACAAGATCAAACCCACGCGGCTTCGGCCAATTATTAATTAGATACCAGGTTTTACTATGGATACGAAAAAGATATTCAAGCACATACCCTGGGTGATTCTCGGAATCATCGGTGCATTCTGCCTCTCGGTAGTGGCATTACGTCGGGGTGAGCACATCAGTGCCCTGTGGATCGTAGTCGCCTCAGTTTCTGTTTATCTGGTGGCTTATCGTTACTACAGTTTGTACATCGCCCAAAAGGTGATGAAACTTGACCCGACGCGCGCCACGCCGGCGGTCATCAACAATGATGGTCTGAACTACGTTCCAACCAACCGTAACGTGTTGTTTGGTCACCACTTTGCTGCTATCGCAGGTGCAGGTCCGCTGGTTGGGCCGGTACTGGCCGCGCAGATGGGTTACCTGCCTGGTACGCTGTGGTTGCTGGCGGGCGTAGTGTTGGCCGGTGCGGTGCAGGACTTCATGGTGCTGTTTATCTCTTCTCGCCGTAACGGCGCATCTCTGGGTGAGATGATCAAAGAAGAGATGGGCCCGGTGCCGGGAACCATTGCGCTGTTCGGCTGCTTCTTAATCATGATCATCATCCTCGCGGTACTGGCGTTGATCGTGGTGAAAGCACTGGCTGAAAGCCCGTGGGGTGTGTTCACCGTCTGCTCAACCGTACCTATCGCGCTGTTCATGGGGATCTACATGCGATTCCTGCGCCCAGGACGCGTGGGCGAAGTGTCGGTGATTGGTATTGTGTTGCTGGTTGCCTCCATCTACTTCGGCGGCGTGATTGCGCACGACCCGTACTGGGGCCCGGCGCTGACCTTTAAAGACACCACCATTACCTTTACCCTGATCGGTTACGCGTTTATCTCTGCGCTGCTGCCGGTATGGCTGATCCTCGCCCCGCGCGACTATCTGGCTACTTTCCTGAAAATCGGCGTTATCGTCGGTCTGGCGGTGGGGATTGTTATTCTCAACCCGGAACTGAAAATGCCGGCGATGACCCAGTACGTTGATGGTACTGGCCCGCTGTGGAAAGGCGCTCTGTTCCCGTTCCTGTTCATCACCATCGCGTGTGGTGCGGTATCTGGCTTCCACGCGCTGATCGCTTCCGGTACTACACCGAAGCTGCTGGCCTGTGAAACCGACGCGCGTTTCATTGGTTACGGCGCGATGCTGATGGAATCCTTCGTGGCGATTATGGCGCTGGTTGCTGCATCCATCATCGAACCGGGTCTGTACTTCGCAATGAACACCCCGCCTGCTGGCCTTGGCATCACCATGCCGAACCTGCATGAAATGAGCGGTGAGAACGCCCCACTTATTATGGCGCAGTTGAAAGACGTTACCGCACACGCAGCGGCAACCGTCAGCTCCTGGGGCTTTGTGATTTCACCTGAGCAGATCCTGCAAACCGCGAAAGACATCGGCGAGCCGTCCGTTCTGAACCGCGCAGGTGGTGCACCGACGCTGGCCGTTGGTATCGCCCACGTGTTCCACAAAGTGCTGCCGATGGCTGACATGGGCTTCTGGTACCACTTCGGTATCCTGTTCGAAGCGCTGTTCATCCTGACCGCACTGGATGCGGGTACCCGCTCTGGCCGCTTTATGCTGCAAGATTTACTGGGTAACTTCGTTCCATTCCTGAAGAAAACCGACTCCCTGGTTGCAGGTGTCGTGGGTACTGCGGGCTGCGTAGGCCTGTGGGGTTACCTGCTGTATCAAGGCGTTGTTGACCCGCTGGGCGGCGTTAAGAGCCTGTGGCCGCTGTTCGGTATCTCTAACCAGATGCTGGCTGCCGTGGCGCTGGTTCTCGGCACCGTGGTGCTGGTTAAAATGCAACGCACCAAATACATCTGGGTTACCGTGGTTCCGGCAGTATGGCTGCTTATCTGCACCACCTGGGCGCTGGGTCTGAAACTGTTCAGCACCAACCCGCAGATGGAAGGCTTCTTCTTCATGGCGAATCAGTACAAAGAGAAGATTGCTAACGGCGGCGAACTGACCGCCCAGCAGATTGCCAACATGAACCACATCGTCGTCAACAACTACACCAACGCAGGCTTGAGTATTCTGTTCCTGGTGGTGGTGTACAGCATCATTTTCTACGGGTTCCGTACCTGGCAGAAAGCCCGCGCCATCGACGGTCGATCTGATAAAGAGACACCGTATGTACCGGTGCCGGAAGGCGGCGTGAAAACCTCTTCACATCATTAAGCCGTAATTGCCGGATGGCGCTGCGCTCATCCGGCCTACAAAATGTGCAGTATGTAGGCCGGATAAGGCGCAAGCCGCCATCCGGCTTTATTCATTAACAGGACGGCAGAATGTTTGGTACTTTAGGTCAGGCAAAAAAATATCTCGGTCAGGCGGCAAAGATGCTGATTGGCATTCCGGACTACGACAACTACGTCGAGCACATGAAGACCAACCATCCCGATAAGCCGTACATGACCTACGAAGAATTCTTCCGCGAGCGCCAGGAAGCCCGCTACGGTAGCGGCGGAAGCAGTTGCTGTTAGAAGGAGAAATGAATGACCCCGATTGCAGTTACCCTACTCACCGGCTTTCTTGGCGCGGGTAAAACCACCCTGCTGCGCCATATTCTCAACGAGCAGCACGGTTACAAGATTGCCGTTATCGAAAACGAATTCGGCGAAGTCTCGGTGGACGATCAGCTGATTGGCGATCGCGCCACGCAGATCAAAACCCTGACCAACGGCTGCATCTGCTGCACCCGTTCGAGCGAACTGGAAGACGCGCTGCTCGATCTGCTCGACAACCTCGACAAAGGCACCATCAATTTCGACCGTCTGGTGATCGAATGCACCGGCATGGCCGATCCCGGCCCGATTATTCAGACCTTTTTCTCCCATGAAGTGATTTGCGAACGCTACCTGCTGGACGGCGTAATTGCACTGGTTGACGCGGTGCATGCCGACGAGCAGATGAACCAGTTCACCATTGCCCAGTCGCAGGTAGGCTACGCCGACCGCATCCTGCTGACCAAAACCGACGTAGCAGGTGAAAGCGAAAAACTGCGTGAGCGCCTGGCGCGCATCAACGCCCGCGCCCCGGTGTATACCGTCACGCATGGCGATATCGACCTCTCTCTGCTGTTCGACACCAACGGTTTTATGCTGGAAGAGAACGTGGTCAGCGCCAAACCGCGCTTCCACTTTATCGCCGACAAACAAAACGATATTTCCTCGATTGTCGTCGAGCTGGATTACCCGGTGAACATCAGCGACGTGTCCAGGGTGATGGAAAATCTATTGCTGGAATCCGCCGAGAAGCTGCTGCGCTACAAAGGCATGCTGTGGATTGAAGGCGAACCAAACCGCCTGCTGTTCCAGGGCGTCCAGCGCCTGTACAGCGCCGACTGGGACCGCCCGTGGGGCGACGAACAACCGTACAGCCAACTGGTGTTTATTGGTATTAATCTGCCGGAAGACGAGATCAGAGCAGCGTTTGCGGGATTGAAGAAGTAGATTTTTTGTAGGCCGGATAAGGCGCAGCCGCCATCCGGCACTCACTGCCCCAGTATATTCTGACTATTTCTTATTTTGCTCGCGCAGCATCGCTTCGCGCAAAATGGCATTAAGGCGCGTCTGATATCCTTTTCCTGGACGTTTCAGCCACTCCATCACATCGGCATCAATACGCACCGAGGCCTGCGTTTTTAAGGGACGGAAAAACTTACCGCGTGTGGCCTCTGACCACTGCTTATCTTCGGTCACGGGAATGTCACTGTAATCGATATCATCATCCGATTTATTCGCCAGCGCTTTCAGTTCAGCCTCATGCTGAGCACTCAGCGCGGATACGCTGCCGCGTTTATGCTTAACCATGCTCATAACGATTCCTCTCCTTACTGTCTGCCTTTCTGGCACTGATGATACGAATGACTTCAAAGCCACTTTCAAACCTAACGCTATGGGCAACCAGAATAACCACAATGCCATGAACGAGACCGATGGTCTGCCAGCGATACTCACCGTTCTCATGCCGATCCTGCCGCGAAAGATGTTGGGGATCGTCAAACACCAGCACCGCATCCTCAAACCGGACACCGTGTTTTCGCAGGTTACTTTGTGCCTTGTTTGCATCCCATTCAAACTCCATTGGCATGTATTTCATCCCTAATTGTATATACAAAAATGTATCTACAATTATCTTATGATTATAGCGAAATTGTTGGAAATAACATCACATTTTGCTGTTGAAAGGATGAACTTTAGTAGGCCGGATAAGGCGCAGCCGCCATCCGGCATTGCAGCCACTCACTCGGTGATCACAAATCGTGTCGCCGCAAAGCAGTTCAATATCCGGTGCACCAGAAATACCATCGTTAACGTGGCCAGCAGCGCGACGGTAACGGAAGTGATGCGGTAGAGATCGCTGAATACCAGGTCCTGATCCGGATGCAGGTTCTGGCCGAACATAATGCCGATGGTGGTGATACTGGCAAAACCCACGCCCGCACCGACTTTTTCCATCACGTGCAGGCGGGCGCTGAACGCCAGCCCGAGGCCAATCAGCGGCATCATCAACAGCATATGGTTGCTGAAATCATACACCAGCAGTTGCACCAGCAGAATGTACAGACAAGCCAGTACCACGCCGACCACACGCCAGAGAGAGCTCAACACCGCGCCGCGATAATGCATCGGAAACAGGATCAAAACGCCCGCCATCAGCGCCGACAGCGAATCGCTCAAGTCACAAATCTGAAAGACCACAAAAATCATTGTCGCCACCGAACCGGAAAGCAGCGACTCGTGGCGAACCCGGGCGTCATCTTTCTCAATGCGCGGCGGCGGCTGGCGGGGTTCCACGTCCGGGATCAGATAATGCAGCAATGCACTCAGCGCCACAGCCATGACGCAGGCTTCCATATTGGAGAACATCAGCGTATGCCAGTTGGTGGTGGGATAGCTCATAAAATTGAGCATCGTGCTCTGGCACACCACGCCCATTGAGCCGAACAGAAACAGCGGTCCTTTGCTCATCAACCGAAAACGCATCACGTACAGGCCAAATACCACCAGCGTCATAATCAGCGGCCATTGTGAGAGATAGCCGACAATCAGTACCATTTCGACGCAGTTCACCGCCGCGCTGAACACAAACTGTTTGGCCACATGGCGGTTGAACACCGGTACCAGCGACAGCAGCATCAGCGGATAAACCACAAAGAACACGCCGTACTGCACGTTGTAAAAGGTCGAGATACTCAGCGCGATTGTCCCGGCAACCGAGATACGCAGGGTCTGGCGAAAATCATTGGCGGTGTAGACAATATTCCCGTGCGGCGTAAAGACGTGAGCCAGGGTGTTAATAGACATAATGCAGCCAGCTAACGAGATGGATCTGCGCTCCGGCAAAGGTGCGGGCGAACATCCCCTCGCTGTTGTACAGCTGTACCGTGGCGCGTGCCCCGGTCGGCAACGGCGTGTCGAGCGGTTCGTTCAGCGCGACGTGAATACGCATACGCTGGGCGTCGCGCACCCAGCGGGTAGACTGTTCCGGTTGCGACAGCTGGCCGTTAACCTGCTCCTGACCCGCCAGAATACCGGCATCGCTGCTGGTGACGCGAGCAGAGAAAACCTTGCCCGGCATGGCGTCGAACACTACGGCGGCATCGGTATCCACCCGGGTGTGGCGCAGGCTTTTCTCGCGAAAGTCGGCCACGATATCGGTCTGGTGGCTGACCAGCGCCAGCAATGGCGTGGCGGCAGTGGCGTAAAGTCCGGGGCTAAGCTGGAGATTGCTCACTGTACCGTCGGTCTGGGCATACACTTTGCTCCAGCCGAGGTTCAGTTGCGCCTCTTCCAGCGCGTTACGGTATTTTTGTAGCGTCACGTTACGCTTGTCATCGCGCTCGCCGCGCTGGATCAGCAGGTTCTGAATACTGGCATTGAGCGCCGACACCGACTGTTCGCTGGTTTGCCAGGCGGTGCGCACCTTGTCGAGATCGGCTTGCGACACGTTCTGCATGGCACTCAGGCGCTGATAGCGGTCAAAGGTGGTCTTGTCGTTCCGGGCGTTGAATTGCGCGGTGCGCAGATTGGCACGCGCAGAGGCGATCTGCGCATCCAGCTGTTGGTTGCTCAGCTTTGCCTGCTCAAGGGCGATTTGCGCAGCCTCGACCTTATTGATAAACGGCGTCGGATCCAGTTCGTACAGCAAATCACCCTTTTTCACCTGGCTATTGTTATGTACATGCACCTGCGAGACGTAGCCGGATACGCGTGAGGAAACAGGCGTTACCACACGCATCACCGTGGAGTCCGGTGTTAGCGGGATCCAGATATCGGCAACGATAAACCAGGCGAATATAACCAGGAAAGCGGCAATACTCACCCTTACCCAACGGGCAAATTTTTGTTCTGGGGTCATCATAGTTTTTTAGTGTTGATTGTCTTCTTCGCGGATTGTCCGCAAATTGCAGGCGAGTTGATTTAAGGTCGAGCTGAAGGCGGCAAGCTCCGCTTCGGGGATGGTACACGTGACGCGATGTTGGTAGTTCTCAATCACCCGGTTTAGTTCCTCCAGCCTTGCGCGGCCTTGCTCGGTCAGCGTGAGCAGGCGAATGCGTTTGTCATAAGGCGATGTGGAACGCAGCAGATAGCCGTGCTTTTCCAGCTGTGAGAGGGTGCGCATCAGCGGCGGCAGTTCAATACCCTGCACCTCCGCCAGTTCACTGACCGAGACGTTGTCTCCCAGTTGATACAGCTGCATCAATACCGTCCAGCTTGACTGCGTCAGGCCAGTGTCGGTAATGGCTGCATCAATAATGGCCCGCCACTGGCGCACCACCATTGCCATGCGCATCCCCATCGGGCGGCGGGCAAACAGTTCATCTTCAGTCATGTATCCTTCCCCTCATCGCTGATGAAGAAAATAATACTTATCATGGTAAGTATCAAGAAACACATCATTCAGAAGCATGAATTGATAAATACCATGAATACAAAAGAGGCCGGGCGATAACCCCCAGCCTCTGCCGATGAAAGAAAATCACTCCACCTGATCGCGTCGCAGCCCGACGTCCCGCAGCCGCTCGTCGCTCATCTGTTGCAATAGGCGCCGCGTTTGCGCTCGCAGCCGCCACGCCTTGTATGCCCGCCAGATCAGTACAAACCCAATAAACGGCTGTTTTGCTTTATTCTCGTGAAATTCCATACCTTGCCTCCCCGCCTTGCCAGAGGCTTTATCTTCACGGATTTGGCCCAAAACAATACAGACTCACAAAGTACTTTTATTTAACATACAGATTGGTTAAAAAGAGTTCTGCATCGCTTTTTTCACGCCAATCTGTACTGGTTTATTAATCTGTATGGTACCCATGAGGGATACAGCATGACGCGTTACCAACATCTGGCCAATCTGCTGGCCGAACGCATTGAGCAAGGTTTGTATCGCCATGGCGAAAAACTGCCTTCGGTACGCAGTCTGAGCCAGGAGCACGGGGTCAGCATCAGCACCGTCCAGCAGGCGTATCAGACGCTGGAACAATTACGGCTGATCACGCCGCAGCCGCGTTCCGGTTATTTTGTCGCACCACAAAAAGCACAGCCGCCGGTGCCGCTGATGTCACGCCCGGTCCAGCGTCCAGTTGAGATAACCCAGTGGGATCAGGTGCTGGACATGCTTGCAGGTCATGCAGACAAATCGATAATCCCTTTTAGCAGTGGCGTGCCCGATATCAATCAACCCAGCCTGAAGCCGCTCTGGCGCGAGCTAAGCCGCGTGGCGCAGCATAATCTCAAGGCGGTTCTGGGCTACGATGAATTACCAGGCTGTCGCGAATTGCGTCAACAGATTGCCCGGCTCATGCTGGACGGAGGTTCGGTCATCAATGCGGATGATATTGTGATCACCAGCGGGAGTCAGAGCGGGATGTCACTGGCGCTGCTGGCAGTCTGCCAGCCAGGGGATATCGTCGCCGTAGAATCGCCCGCCTATTACGGCACGATGCAGCTGCTACGCGGATTAGGGATCAAAGTTATAGAGATCCCAACCGATCCGGATACAGGGATCAGCATTGAAGCGCTGGAACTGGCGCTGGATCAGTGGCCGATTAAAGGGGTGATTCTGGTTCCTAACTGCAATAATCCCCTCGGATTTATTATGCCGGATGCACGTAAGCGGGCGGTCCTCGCCCTCGCCCAGCAGCACGATATTGTTATTTTTGAAGATGATGTGTACGGAGAGCTTGCCACGGAATATCCCCGTCCGCGCACAATACACTCCTGGGACAGCGATGGTCGGGTGCTACTGTGCAGTTCATTTACCAAATCCGTGGCGCCGGGGTTGCGCGTCGGTTGGGTTATTCCCGGTCGTTATCACGATAAATTTCTGCATATGAAATATGCCGTCATCGGCACTAACGTTCCTGTTACGCAGCTGGCGGCCGCCGCTTTCGTGCGCGAGGGGCATTATCATCGGCATGTTCGCCGTATGCGTCAGATCTACCAGCGGAATATGGAGATCTACACCTGTTGGGTACGGGAATACTTCCCCTGCGGGATCTGCGTCACCCGACCGAAAGGCGGCTTTATGCTGTGGGTCGAGCTGCCGCACCAGGTCGATATGGTCTGTGTCGCTAAGCAGCTCTGTCGCCTCAAAATCCAGGTTGCGCCGGGTTCGCTGTTCTCCGCATCAGGAAAGTATCGCAACTGCGTACGCATCAACTGCGCGTTGCCGCCAAACGAGAAGCATCGGGAAGTGATGCAAAAACTCGGGGAAGCGGTAAAGGTGGCGATAGAGTAAATCAGACCACCCGGTGCTACCGGGCTGGCGATTGCACGGTTTAGGTCATTTCTAATGGCTTACGCCCTGAATATCTTCAACGGAAAGTCGGGTAATTTTTTGCACCGTGCTGAGATCAGTACCGTCGGCCAGCATGGTGCGGGCAATGCGCAACGCCTCAGTACGTCGCCCCTCGATTAGACCTTCTTGTTTACCTTCTTGTTTACCTTCCTGCTTACCTTTTTGCTGGCCCTCTTGCAGACCCTCAAGCCACCCTTTTTGAAATCCAGCCTCATGCAATCTGTCTGCGATCGTCATTAAATGCTCCTTATGCTGCGGTGAACGTTCAGCAACCCCACGAATAAACTCACTGAAGCGAGGTGCATCGCCAGTTTGCAAAATATAATTAAACAGCGTCTTTATCTGGCTGTCATTAGTCACTCCAGTAAGTAGCAAGGAAACAATTTGCTCAACAAGCCCCATAAGATCGCGCTGACGGATATGTTTTTGGATTAACTCCAACAGCGCCATGCGTCGATGCTGCACAATTTCGTCATCTGGAATAACCGTAATATCCACCAGCGGAAACGCCGCAGCATACACCTGGCGTGCCAGCATCGGGTTGGCAAACTCGTCCAGCCAACATAGCGAATAAGGGTACGGACTTTTAGCGCCGTGATAGAACAGCATCGGCACCACCAGCGGCAACTGCTGATGTCCGGCATCCAGATGTTTCTGCATGGCCGCAACTGCATAGCGCATCAGTCTGAATGCCATATGCGCATCCGGTGTGCTTTGGTGTTCAATCACCACATAAATATATCCATTCCCTTCTGTCGTATTCACCGACCACAGCACATCGGAATAGTACGCACGTAAATTCTCTTCGATAAAACTGTCTGACTCGAGTTTCAGCGTCTGAAGATCGCAAAGTTCGCGTAGCGAGGCAGGAAGATGTATTTGCAGAAAATCCCGTGCAGTCTCAGGGTGACGTAAAAATGTTTTAAAAACCGCATCATGCGGTGTGGAAGTCGGCGCTTTGTTCATGGCGATCCGTCACCTGGAAATAAGATGCCATGACTGTAGCGCCGCAAAGCCACACCCTCACCTGCAACTTTCTCTGTTTGCGAGACGATTTCCGGGATAAAAACGTCCCTATGTAACGTCTGCATTTGTCTGGAACCCGTCACGCAGAATCGCTATCTCAATGCACATTCCCACTTTTTCACCACTCGGCCTGTGCTATAACGAATCATCACTTTCAGGGAGGACGCGATGTGACGCACACCCGGGATATTCCACAATCGTTCTGGCGTGATGAACAGCTCCCGTGGCTGGAACTGCGCAGCACCTGGCAAAGCCAGCAGGCCTATAAGCGGCATCACCACTCTCAGCTCTCGATTGGGGCTATTCTCGAGGGGGAAACGTGTTGCCTGTGCGATGGCAAGGAATACCATCTGCAGGTGGGCGATCTGATTGTGATCCCGCCGCTGGCACCCCACAGCTGTAATCCTGTTAACGGACAGTTTCGCAGCTATCACATGCTTTATCTTGATGCCCGGTGGAGCCTTGCCCATCTGCCTGCACAGAACAACAATCAGCGGCTTTGCACGCGCGATCGTGTTATCCGCGATCGGCAATTGTTCCAGCGCTATGTAAACCTCGTGGCACTTATGCAGCAACGGCAAACGACGCGGGTAACGGATGCCGCACAAGCATTGCTACGTTCGCTGCCATTGCAATCGGTAGCACCGGAAAACCTAAGCGCCGCCAGCCAGTATCTGCGCGAACGGTTGCGGTCCAACCTGCAGGCTCCGCCCTCACTCGATGAGCTGGCACATGAGTGTCACATGCGTAAAGAGACGCTGATCCGCGCTTTTAAGCAGGACACCGGGCTGACGCCAGGAAGTTATCTGAACATCATACGGATTGACTATGCCCGCCAGCGGCTGCGGGCCGGGGACGAAATTGCCGATGTCGGCTATCAGAGCGGGTTTGCCGACCAGAGCCATTTCCATCGCACCTTTGTTCGCTACACCGCCGCCACACCGCGCCAGTACGCGTTGGGGCGATCAATATCAGACAATAATTAGCGCTGCGTAAGGCGTACGGTGATCTCAGATTCATTGTCTGAGGTCGCTATGTCGCTGCTTTCTGTACTTTTTCCGTCTGCTTTTCCCGCGCTGGCGCTGGCACATTTTGTCGCACTACTCAGCCCCGGTCCGGACTTCTTTTTACTGGCCGGTTATGCCGTACGATACCGGATGCGCGGCAGTACCGGGCTGTGCGTGGGGATCGCTATCGGCAACGGGCTGTATATCCTGCTGGCAATTATCGGTTGGGGGATCCTGCACCAGCTTCCCCTGCTGTTTACCATTATTGAGCTGCTGGGCGCGATCTATTTATTGTGGATAGGCAGCCTGCTGATACGCAGCCGCCCGCAAACTCTGACCGGAGCTGATGCCCGGTCTACCTATCCAGGATTTGGTAAACAGCTGCTGCTGGGATTGGGTTCGTCACTGCTTAACCCAAAAAATGCACTGTTCTATCTGGCGCTAATGACCGCCCTGCTCGGCCCGTCAGTGACGCTGCTGCAACAAACCATGAGCGGGATCTGGATGACCAGCGTAGTGCTGTGCTGGGATCTGCTGCTCGTGATGTTCATCGGTTTACCGCAGATCCAGCGGCGGTTAACCAGAGGGATCTTGTGGGTAGAGCGTATCGCTGGCGGTGTATTGATTATCTTCGGTTGTGCTATCGCGCTGCGGTTTTTGCAGAGCATTGTAGTCTGATTTGCGTTGCTATTTTCTACACATAAACAGGATAAACTCGTTTAATTAATATCCAATCCGCATTACACTTTGGGTGGCTATTATCCATTCAACCAATTCTTCCTGAGGTGCGATGTGCTGATTGTTACCTGTAATCGTTACGTTTTCTGACCCCGCGTTAGTGAGCGTTTCTCCTGTTTGCGCTTCACGCAAGCAGCGCTTTTGATTACACGAAATTCAGTACATTTGCAGTCTGCTTTTATTCTGTCATCGGCCTGACGTCTCAAAGACGGTATTGAATTTCGCTATTCCCGTTGAGGGTTTTCTCCCGACAAGGAGCTGTTTTATGCAACGGATTCTCGCGTTTTTCTCCCAACGCGCCACAACGTTATTTTTTCCTATTGCGTTGATTTTGTATGATTTCGCCGCCTATCTGTCGACGGACTTGATTCAGCCCGGCATCATTAATGTCGTACGCGATTTCAACGCCGACGTCAGCCTGGCGCCCGCTGCGGTGAGCCTCTATCTGGCAGGCGGCATGGCGCTGCAATGGCTGTTGGGGCCACTTTCCGACCGGATTGGCCGTCGACCGGTGCTGATTGCGGGGGCGTTAATCTTTACCCTCGCCTGCGCTGCCACACTGTTTACTACTTCAATGACGCAATTTCTGATCGCCCGATTTGTGCAGGGCACCAGCATTTGCTTTATCGCGACCGTTGGCTATGTCACGGTGCAGGAGGCGTTTGGGCAAACGAAGGCCATTAAGTTAATGGCGATAATCACTTCCATTGTGTTGGTTGCACCGGTTATCGGCCCGCTCTCCGGAGCGGCGCTAATGCACTTTGTCCACTGGAAGATCCTGTTTGCCATCATTGCCGTCATGGGGCTTATCGCCCTGATTGGGTTAATGCTAGCCATGCCGGAAACCGTCCAGCGCGGCGCGGTGCCGTTCAGTGCACGCGGCGTACTGCGTGATTTCCGCGACGTTTTCCGCAACCGGGTATTCTTGTTTGGCGCAGCCACGCTATCGCTAAGCTATATCCCGATGATGAGCTGGGTGGCGGTCTCACCGGTGATACTGATTGATGCGGGCGGCATGACTACATCGCAGTTTGCCTGGGCACAGGCCCCGGTGTTTGGCGCAGTGATCGTCGCCAATATGGTGGTGGTTCGTTTCGTGAAAGATCCGACCCGACCACGCTTTATCTGGCGGGCCGCACCTATACAGCTGAGCGGGCTGGCGGTGCTGATTGTCGGCAATTTACTGTGGCCGCACGTCTGGCTGTGGTCGGTGCTGGGAACCAGCCTGTATGCGTTTGGTATTGGGATGATCTTCCCGACGCTGTTCCGCTTTACGCTGTTTTCCAACAACTTACCTAAAGGAACGGTCTCGGCATCGCTGAATATGGTGATCCTGACGGTGATGGCGGTTTCTGTCGAAATTGGACGCTGGCTATGGTTTAACGGTGGCAGGATTTCGTTTCATCTGCTGGCGGTTGCGGCGGGGATCGCTGTCGTGTTCACGCTGGCAGGCTTACTCAAACGGGTACGCCAGCATGAGGCAACGACGTTAGCCACTGAAAACTAACCAGCCCGCTTATCCGGCCTACGACAAATATGTAGGCCGGATAAGGCGCTTGCGCCGCATCCGGCTACGCTCACATCACCTTACGCAATGCGTGCAAATCCCGCTTCGAGATCGGCAATCAGGTCGCCAATATCCTCCAGGCCAATATGCACCCTGACCAGCGTGCCGCTGAAATCCACCTCTCCAGCCGGGCGGATGCTGTTCAGCTCTTCCGGCTGGTTCGCCAGAATGAGCGACTCAAATCCACCCCACGAATAGGCCATATGGAACAGCGAGAAATTATCGAGGAAATTCGCCATCTGTTCGTCGGTGAGTCTCTTTTTCAGCACAAATGAGAACAGGCCTGAGCTTCCGGTAAAATCACGCTGAAAATACTCATGGCCCGGACATTCCGGTAACGCCGGATGGTTCACCCGCGCCACTTCCGGTCTTGCCGACAGCCAGCGAGCAATATGGATACTGCTCTCCTGATGCTGCTTAAGGCGTACCGCCAGGGTACGCAATCCGCGGCTGCCGTTGTAGGCGGTATCGGCATCCAGCGTTTGCCCCATCAGATAGGAGTTCTCGCGCAGACGATCCCAACAACGGGCGTTAGACACCGCCGTGCCCAGCATGCCGTCCGAATGACCGATGGTGTACTTCGTTCCCGCCTGAATGGAAATATCCACGCCATAATCCAGCGCTTTGAACAGCACGCCCGCCGCCCAGGTGTTGTCGATCATAATGACAATCTCCGGATTCACCGCGCGGATAGCCTTCACCATCCCCGGCACGTCCTGGACTTCCATGGTGATAGAACTTGGTGACTCAAGGAATACAACCTTCGTTTCCGGACGCAGAAGATCGACGATACCTGCACCAATCAGCGGATCGTAATACGTTGTTTCCACATTGAATTTACTCAGGATCTTATTGCAAAAATCCTGGGTTGGCTCGTAGGCCGCGCCGGTCATCAGGATATGATCGCCACCCTGAACAAACGCCAGAATCGCGTTGGTCACCGCCGCAGCACCACATGGGTACAGCGCGCAGCCAACGCCGCCTTCCAGTTCGCTCATTGCCTTCTGGAAGGCAAAGTGGGTATAGGTTCCGCGACGACCGTAAAACAGCTCACCGTTTGCGCGATTGGCGGTGGCAAATTTCTTGTCCTTCACGGTATCAAATACCAGTGAAGAGGCACGTTGGATAACCGGATTCACCGCTCCCTGGGTGTAGCGTTTGTCACGACCAGCAACAACCAGTTGCGTCTCAAGCTTCATTGCGTCTTTCATAACATCTCCTGTTCTTAATCCGTGTGAAACCTATACCACCGCAGCAGTAGAGTTTATTTCAGTGTTGGTCTGCTTTTTTCCAGCGAACCGTTCAACAATCTGCGCCGCATTCAAATCATGGATAACGTTAATCAGTGTGGCCGGCGCATCGGTAATGGTGCCCAGCACCACCAGCATCGGGATTGCTTCCATCGGCAGGCCCAGCGTGGTAACGATAAAGATTTCACCGAGGAACGCCCCGCCCGGCACGCCACCAACGATAATGGCGGAGAGCACCGCAATCAGCATCGTCAGGAAGAAGGTTTCGGTGGTGAATTCCATCCCCAGCACGGAATAGATAAAGACGATTTTCAGCGCGGCAATCATCGCCACACCGCCTTTGTTCAGGTTAACCAGCAGTGGAATGGAAACATCAACGATTTCCGGGTTAATCCCCATCGCCTTACCGGCACGCAGCGTCACCGGGAGCGTCCCCAGCGAAGAGCAGGTCCCCAGCGCAGTTGCAGACGGTTCAATCGCGTTACTCCAGAAGGCTTTGACCGCCGGAATACCGCCGCCAATATACGAATAGAGAATCGAGCCAAAAACAAAATAGACCAGCGTGGCAACCATAAACAGGCCGATGGCGCGGGCAAAGGTTAACAATAGTGCAGAGTCCTGACTGGCCATGGTGGCGGCGAAGTAGCAGCCCAGACCAATCGGCGCGACCTTCATAATGATCGAAACGATCTTCATGATCACGGTATTGGCGTCTTCCAGCAGCGACGCAATACGTTTACCGGCCTGATCCGACTGACCAATCGCCACACCGGCGATGATCGCCATCACGATCAGAGCCAGAATATTGGACTTAGAGAACAGCCCAATAAAGTCGCTGGTGGTGATCATGCTGACAAAATCCATCTTGCCGCTGCCCGCCTGCACCGACTGCGAGAGATCGATAGTGACGCCCTGCGCCGGGTTATACCAGAGCGCCAGCGCGACGATCCCGGCCGCCGGAATAAAGGCCATCGCGATCGAAACAATAAAGATAATCGCCATAATACGCCCCAGCCTTTTCAGGTCGGTCATACTGGCGATCGAAGACATGACGCTGATCCCCACCAGCGGCACAATAATCATAAATAACAGGTTTAAGAATATCTGACCTATTGGCTGGAGTTTACTTGCAAACGATGGGGCATAAATACCTAATAAGCCGCCAATCACCAGAGCAACTAATAAAATAATCGACGATCTGTAGGGTTCGAGTCGTGACCACATAATCGGTACCTTTAGAATAATAATTAATGAGATTAAATTCACAATGTGATGAGTTTCCGTTTCGCCTCCTTTTAATTTGTGACGTAACTCACCTAAGTTGTTATTTTTTCATTTTGCCAGCAAGTTGTTTCCTGTGATTCAATAGTTGCATGTTTAAAAGGCGAATGTAACGGCCTATTCGTACCGTTTTTGCAAATCACTTGTGAATTTAAGGAAATTATGAGTACGCCGATTTCACTCAAGCATCTGGAGTTTTTTACTAAAATCGTCGACTGCGGAGGATTGTCAGAAGCCGCGGCGCAGCTCAACGTCTCGCCGTCTGCGGTCAGCAAAAGCCTGGCAGCGATGGAAGATACGTTAGGCACAACATTAATTAAACGCACACCCGCAGTATTACCCTGACCGACGCCGGGCAATATCTCTTCAACCGCGCTAATAAGCTGTTGAAAGAATTCGATGAAACGCTGAATACCACCTCCGGTTATTACCACAGCCCGCAGGGTGAATTACGCATAACCTGCTCAATTGCGTTTGGTTATTCCCGGCTGGTGAACCTGGTGGATAAATACCGCTCCCAGTTCCCGGATGTGAATCTGTATATCGATCTCAACGATAACTTCGTCAATCTGAACGAAACGGATTTCGACATTGCCCTGCGAATTTCCACCGCGCCGCCGCAAAACTATGCGATGCGCAAGCTGGTGCCTGTTCGCTGGGCGTACTGTGCCTCACCCGGCTACCTCGCCAAAAAAGGCATGCCCCAGCGTCGCAGCGATCTGGTAGATCATGATTGCCTGGTTTACCCGGGCCTCACGCCGGTACTGAAGGTGGCAGATGAACAGGATCGGCTGCATCAGTTGAAACTACATATGCCGATCCAGGCCAACAGCAGTCTGGTGCTGTTGAAGTCGGTGCTAGAAGATCAGGGGGTGGCATATTTGCCCACTTATTTGATTGGCGATCATATTCAAAAAGAGGAGATCACGCCGCTGATGCTCGACGGCACCATCACCTGTGAAACTCATGCCCTGTATGCGCTGTACTTTCCCAGCAAGTACAGCAATCCGAAGGTGCGATCGTTTATCGATTTTCTGGTCGCAGAACTTGGTCCCTTACCGGCGTGGGATAACTGGATCCCTGGATAAATGCTTCCCGCCTGAAAATGGGAGACGCACCACAATTTTTGCGCGATCCCCCCGTCTGGCTCTATCCTTAAGCCTATGAATAAAATTGCTGAACTCAAACGTGCCAAGCGACTGGCGCTCTCATTGCTGCTGATCGCTGCCGCGACCTTCGTCATCACGCTGTTTTTGCCGCCCAACTTCTGGGTACTCGGGATCAAAGCGATCGCTGAAGCGGCGATGGTTGGCGCGCTGGCGGACTGGTTTGCCGTGGTGGCGCTTTTTCGCCGGGTGCCGATCCCGTTTATCTCGCAACACACGGCTATTATCCCGCGCAATAAGGATCGGATCGGCGAAAATCTTGGTCAGTTTGTACAAGAGAAATTCCTCGATACCCAGTCGCTGATAGCCCTGATCCGCCGCCATGAACCGGCGCTGTTGATCGGCAACTGGTTCAGCCAGCCGGAAAACGCCCAGCGCATCGGCCAGCATCTGTTGCAGATCATGAGCGGTTTTCTCGAACTGACCGACGACTCGCGCATTCAGCGGCTGATCAAGCGGGCGGTGCACAAGGCCATCGACAAGGTCGATCTCTCCGGAACCAGCGCGCTGATGCTGGAAAGCATGACCAAAAACAATCGCCATCAGGTGCTGCTCGATACGCTGATCGCCCAACTGATCGCCCTGCTACAGCGCGACAGCTCACGAGCGTTTATCGCCAGACAAGTAGTGCACTGGCTGGAAACCGAACATCCGCTGAAAGCGAAGATCCTGCCGACCGAATGGCTGGGCGAGCACAGCGCCGAGCTGGTATCTGATGCCGTTAACTCCTTGCTGGATGACATCAGCCACGATCGCGCGCATCAGATCCGCCATGCCTTCGATCGCGCTACATTTAAGCTCATCGATAAGCTCAAACACGATCCGGAGATGGCCGCGCGGGCCGAAAGCATGAAAAGCTATCTGAAGGAAGATGAAGCCTTCAACCGTTATCTTGGCGAGCTGTGGGCAGACCTGCGTCAGTGGGTGAAAACCGACATTAACGCAGATGATTCCCGCGTGAAGCAGCGCATCGCCAGCGCCGGGCAGTGGTTCGGCGAAACGCTGGTAGCCGACAGCGCCCTGCGTGCCTCACTAAATGGGCATCTGGAGCAGGCCGCGCATAAAGTTGCCCCGGAGTTCGCCACCTTCCTGACGCGCCATATTAGCGACACGGTGAAAAGTTGGGATGCTCGCGATATGTCGCAGCAAATTGAGTTAAACATCGGTAAAGATTTGCAGTTTATTCGCGTCAACGGCACGTTGGTTGGCGGTTCAATCGGGCTGGTGTTATATCTGTTGTCGCAAATTCCGTCCCTGCTGACGCTGGCGAATTTTTAAGGAGAAAGATTCTGAGTCATTTTATTTTTACTTTTCATTATCATTTACGTATGTAATATAACAATTATCAGCTAACAGCGCGAAATGAGAGTCCGTATGCCCCAGGGAAGCCCAGATTCAAATCGCCATGCCATCAGTGTCGCGCTCTTTGGCATGCTGGTCTTAACGCTGGGCATGGGGATTGGGCGCTTTCTGTATACGCCAATGCTGCCGGTACTGTTGTCAGAAGGTCAATTTACGTTTGACCAACTCTCGTGGATTGCCAGCGCCAACTACACCGGGTATCTGGCGGGAAGTCTGCTCTTCTCCTTTGGGCTCTTTCATCTTCCCTCACGCTTACGTCCAATGTTGCTAACGTCCGCGCTCGCTACCGCAGGGCTGATTCTGGCGATGGCCAGCTTTACGCAGCCCGCACTGGTGATGCTGATCCGCTTTCTGGCGGGCGTCGCCAGTGCCGGTATGATGATCTTTGGCTCGATGATCGTTCTGCATCATACCCGGCATCCCTTCGTGATCGCGGCGTTGTTCTCCGGCGTTGGCGCAGGCATTTTGCTGGGCAATGAATATGTCATTAGCGGTCTGCATTTTGCGCTGTCCTCGCACACGCTCTGGCTGGGCGCGGCGGCAGCCTCGGCTCTGTTCTTTGTGCTACTGGTTATACTCCTGCCATCTCGCGACCACGTGCTCCCCGCCGCGGCCCCGGTAAAAACAGAGCATCAGCCTATGTCCTGGTGGCTGCTGGCGCTGCTGTACGGGCTGGCCGGATTTGGCTACATCATTGTCGCCACCTACCTGCCGCTAATGGCGAAAAGCGCCGGTTCGCCGCTGTTGACTGCCCATCTCTGGTCGCTGGTCGGCATATCGATAATTCCGGGGTGTTTCGCCTGGCTGTGGGCCGCCCGACGCTGGGGAGTATTGCAATGCCTGACGGCGAATTTGCTGATTCAAAGCGCCTGCGTGCTCATGACGCTCGCCAGCGGCTCTTTGCCGCTGCTGGTGATAAGCAGCGTGGGTTTTGGCGCAACGTTTATGGGAACCACTTCACTGGTGATGCCGCTTGCCCGACAACTTAGCGTACCGCGCAATATTAATCTGCTGGGCCTGGTCACTCTGACTTACGGCATTGGGCAAATACTTGGTCCGCTATTAACCAGCCTGCTGGGAAGCGGCGCACTGGCGATCGTTAACGCCACGGTGTGCGGCGCCGTCGCGTTGTTGATTGCGGCACTTATCAGCCTCACGCAATTATACAAACAACGTTTCGCCTCGCCAAAAAGGGTATAACCGGCAATCGTCTAAAGAAGGTATATTCGGATTAGTCCGCAATTAAATGTCAACATTTAATAAACCTAAAATAATCGGTAATTACCCGCCAGACAATTTATAATTCCCGCCTGTTCATTTATAAACTCAATTTAAAATGCGTAAAAATGGACATATTAATTCAACATCAACACTATCTTCGGGAAAATACATGTCGTGGTTTAAAAAAATATTACTGGGGTTAATTATTTTGGCGGGTTTAATTGGCACGATAAAAGATTATAAAGACTTTGGCCTGTTTGGCGCACTGGGATTGTTTATTATCTTTCTGTTATCAACAACATTTTTATGGCAATGGGCCTCTGGCAGGTTACCGGAGATAACAAAGTTACATGCCATACTTATTTTACTGGCCAGCGCGATAGCCTCTATTTTTGTTATCAATATGGCCATTGCCGGAAATTTGCATGTGGATTTAATGGAGGTCATGCGCGTTACCATTACGCATAATCCACTTTTTTATCTGATTCTCTGCGTGGTTGCATGGGTAAAAGTGGGCATCTGGCAATGGCTGTTTAGCGGTGTACAGCAGGAAGAGAGTCAGCCGGTTTAAACGCCGGCAGATATAAAAAAAGGCGTCTTAACCAGGACGCCTTTTTCATACCAGAACAAAAAGTTAGAACTGATAGGTCAGACCCGCAGCAACCTGGTTATCGCTGTCTTTACCATCGAGCAGGTTAATCTTGTAACCTACATCAGCCACGATGTTTTTGTTGAAGTAGTAGTCTGTACCCAGCGCGACGTATTCGGTCAGGTCATTATTGTTGTTATCACGCGCGTGGACGTAAGCCACGTTTGGACGCAGACCAAAATCAAACACATACGCGGCCATCGCTTCAAAGTGCTCAGCTTTGTCCGCATCCTGAATCAGGTTGTGGGACTCTCCGTACATAGTCGCTACATAGATAGCATTAGCATCATATTTCAGACCCGCGCCCCAGAACTCTGCGTTTTCGCCATTCCAACCTTTTTGTTTCTGCTGAGCAGTCACAGAACTGTTGGTATAGGCCGCAATTGCAGATATGCCAGAATCCGCAATGTTGTCATAACCCAGGGAGAAGCCGTAGCCATTGCCGTGTTGTTTCGTCGGATCCTTATTGGTATCGTCCTGACCCTGATATTGCGCGCCAACATTCAGACCATCAACGGCACCGAACAGATTTTTGGTGCGAAGTGTTGCAACGCCAGAAGTGCGTGTAGTAAGGAAGCGGTCAGTATTTTCAAAGGAGTCACCGCCGAACTCTGAGAGAGTATCAGTATAAGCTCCCACATCATAAGCGATACCATAGTTGCGACCATAGTCAAAACTGACGTCATGACCATAATCCAGGCCAGCAAACGCCAGACGTGTATTAACGCCATTCTGCGAACCTTCTGCTTTAGCGGCATCAAACTGACTTTCAAATTGCCCGTAACCGGTCAGTTGATCGTTGATTTGCGTCTCACCGCGAAAACCCAGACGTGCGTAGGTTTCATCAGCATTAGTACCATCAGTCCAGGAATGGGCTGCTTTTACTTTGCCGTAGAGATCCAGCTTGTTGCCATCTTTATTATAAATTTCCGCTGCATGAACGGAGGTTACCCCTAATGCCATTACAGCTAATGCCACTACTGACTTTTTCATGTTATTACTCACTTTTAATTGTGAATTTGGCTATCAACTTTGTTATGCAGGCAGAATACCTGCATAAAAAAGTCCCCTATGGATTAAGGGGCAATACCAATAACACACCAAAAAAATACCAATGAAGGTAATAATGAAGTGGCAAGACATAATTCATTTTTGGATTTTCAATCAAAACCGGACAGCGATAATTACTCGAGACTTTCACTCTCATTAACTGAGCGATGCAACATTAATGCTTCAGCAATAATATCTTGTTTACTTTTACGTGTTTCAAATGCCAGCGTTCGCACATATTCCCACAAAGAGGTATCGACACGGGCACTTAAAAGAACCATATCTTTTGATCGGGTCCCTCTGGGTTTTCGAATATCGGGATAGTCTCGAGATGGCATTTTCAACTCCTGAACGTAATAACACGCTTATGGCGATGAAATATGCAGTTAGTGTAAAAACATGTCAACGGTAAAATACCGTCATAATAGTAATGAAAGTGTTAATAAACCAATGAAGAATGGAACGATATTTCAAATGAAAGATAACTTGTTTATGGAATAATGTGTAATGTTAACTTTACGCATATTGGCTTTTATTCATTTGATTAAAAAAACATGAGGAATTTACATTAGACATATCACAACTCAAAACATCATTATGACCAATAAGTTACGCACCGTTATTAATGTCTACATTTACGCGAACCGCTTGTTTTTATGTGTAGTTATGCCGGTAAACCTTATCCTGATTACTGCAGAGATCGCGTTGATTCTCACTTAACCCAGACCCGTTTTGTCTAAAAATAAGCACGGAAAGGTAAAAATAAGGTAAATAACACATTTTTTCGCATGCGAAAATAAGTTGTTTTTAATTGATTTAAATCAATTTACACCGCACAAAGGGGACGAAAAAATGTTCATCCGAGGCGATGGAAACAATTTTTTACGTGACTTTCAGAACGTGAAAAGCGGCCCTGCCGGGCAATGAATGAGGATGCGGAAAACGCGGTGCGGGCCGCAATAGCCCGCGTATGAGAGGAAGGAAAATCAGGCGTTAACTTTATCCAGCGGCCAGGAATCAAACAGATAACCATCAAAATCAATGTCATCGACATTTGAAAACTCCAGCAGACGCTGTTTGACATTTTCCAGATGCTGCCACATGGCCAGCTTGGCCGCGCGGGCATCTTTTTTGATTAATGCAGCCAGGATCTGTTTATGGTCGCCCATCCACTCTTTCCGGTAGTGGGTATCGTCGAGGTGGCTATGGAGCTGGATCCACATCGGGTTGTTCTCACGCCACTGCCATGACTGGCGAAACAGCTCCACCAGCATGCTGTTATGCGTGGCCTCAGCTATGGCGAGATGGAACTGCATGTCGCCGCTTTCAGAACCGTTCGGCTCGCTGGAAGCCAGCTCCCGCTCTTCCAGTTGCAACGCCTGGCGCATTTTGACGATATCTTCGCGGGTAGCCTGCAGCGCGGCAAATTCGGCAATGTTGCTTTCCAGCAGCTGTCGCGCCTGCAACAGTTCAAACGGGCCCGCATCATTGCAATGATTTGCATCCGTACTGTCGATAGTCTGCGCATCCGCATTGTCGAGCACGTAGATCCCGGCTCCGCGGCGCACGTCCACCAGGCCTTTAATTTCCAGCATGATTAACGCTTCGCGAACTACCGTGCGAGTGACATTGAGCATCTCGGCAATTTCACGCTCTGGCGGCAAGCGTTCACCGGGCTGGTACGGCGTCTGGACAATCAGATCGCGGATCATGGCACCCACTTCCTGGTAGGGTCTTTGCTGAGAAGTGTTCGATTTCATCGTGTTATGTCCGTCAGATGCGTGTAATCAGATACGGGGAATAGGTATCGAACTATAGCATTTGCGGGAGGGCAAAAACAGAAAACGGGTCAACCAAACCAATATTTTGATTGACCCGTCATAGTTCGGAGGTTATGCGTCAGCGCTTAATGCTGCAACGCACTCACGTGCGCCGTGTTCACATAGCTGTTGATACGTCGCGATAATGGTCTCCACAAAGCCAGCGTTTTCCGCCAGGTCATGACCAAAAATGCCAGACAGCCCCAGCAGCGCCGTCACGCGCTCGGCTCCCTGGTACTGTTGGTTAATGTGTTGAAATTCAGCCAGCATAGGGTCGACAACATCAATGGCCTGCCCTTGCTCATCCACACCGTGGGTGTAGCGCATCCAGCCCGCCACGCCCAGCGCCAGGTGACGCCAACTGCTGGCATTTTGCAGGTGCAGACGCACCGGATCCAGCAGGCGCTGCGGCAGTTTCTGGCTGCCGTCCATCGCAATCTGCCAGGTACGGTGGCGCAGAGACGGGTTGCTGAAACGCTCGATCAGCAGTGTCGCGTAGGCGTTGAGATCGGTGCCTTCCGGCATCGAGAGCGTCGGCGCCTGCTCCTGCATCATCAGCGCAAACGCTGCTTTGCGGTACGCCGGATTGGTCATGGTATCGGCGATGGTTTCATAGCCGCCGAGATAGCCCAGATACGCAAGGAAAGAGTGGCTGCCGTTGAGCATGCGCAGTTTCATCATTTCAAACGGCACCACGTCGGCCACGAACTGTGCGCCAACCTTGTCCCAGTCAGGACGACCGTTGACAAAATTGTCTTCAATTACCCACTGACGGAACGGCTCACAGGCGATAGCACACGGATCGTAAACGCCCAACTGGTCGGCAATCTCCTGCAACGTTTCCGGCGTCGCCGCCGGAACAATGCGGTCGACCATAGTGCACGGGAAAGTCGCATTAGCTTCAATCCACTGCGCCAGCTGCGGATCGCGCGCCTGCGCCAGCCCCAGAACTGCGACTTTCGCCACATGCCCATTTTCACGCACGTTATCGCAGGACATCACGGTAAAAGCCGCCAGCCCCTGCTCACGGCGCAGGTACAGCGCTTGTACGATGTAACCAATCGCCGATTTCGGCGCGGTCGGATTCGCCAGATCGTGTTTAATCAGCGGGTTATTGAGATCTAACTGACCGCTGGCCGCATCGGTGCAGTAGCCTTTTTCGGTGACCGTCAGCGAAACAATTGCCGTCTGCGGGCGCGCCATCGCCTGTAAAATACCGTCACATCCGTCAAGATCCGGGTGCAGCGCTTCTTTCATTGATCCGATCACTTTCAGCACGGTGTTGTCCGCGCCTTTTTCCGCCACGGTATACAGCAGTTGCTGCTTGCGCAGATTTTCAATCAGTACGCAGTCGTTACCCGGCATCAGGTTAACTTCACAGATCCCCCAGTCGCTGTCAGTGGTTTCCAGCAAATGATGGGTGTACAGCGCCTGATGCGCGCGGTGAAAAGCGCCACATCCCAGGTGAACAATGCGGGATTGCAGGCGCGCGCTGTCCCATGCAGGGCGCGCAACCGGCAGGTCGCTATTGGCAATTGTCGTTGTCATCGTGAACTCCAGAACCCGTTGAAAGGCCAACGGATGAGAAAAGAAAAAGCCGGCCAGACAGGTGGCCGGCAACTCGCTTTAGCGGCTAAAGAAAGCGCGCTGGATAGCCATCTCAACGCCGCGCACTTCCGCCAGCCCTTTCAGGCGACCAATCGCGGAGTAGCCTGGGTTGGTTTTCTTTTTCAGATCGTCCAGCATCTGGTGGCCATGGTCCGGACGCATCGGGATCAGATCCTCTTTACCCTCGGCTTTACGGCGTTGTTCTTCTTCAACGATCGCTTTCACCACCTCGTACATGTCGACATCGCCATTAAGATGCGCCGCTTCATGGAAGGTTTTCGGGTTATCTTCACGCAGCGTGGAGCGCAGATGGGTGAAGTAAATGCGTGGGCCAAACTGTTTGATCATGTCGACCAGATCGTTGTCCGCCCGCACGCCATAGGAGCCGGTGCACATGGTGAAACCGTTCGCCATGCTGTTGACCGTATCGACCATCCACTGCATGTCTTCCACCGTGGAAACAATGCGCGGCAGGCCAAGGATCGGGCGCGGCGGATCGTCCGGGTGTACCGCCATGCGTACGCCAGCTTCTTCCGCCACCGGAATAATCGCCTTCAGGAAGACGGCGAAATTCTCACGCAGCGCGGCTTTGTCGATATCTTTGTAGCGCGCAAGATGCTGGCGGAACTGGTCGAGGGTGTAGCCCTCTTCCGCACCCGGCAGACCGGCGATGATGTTGCGGGTCAGACGCGCTTTGTCTTCATCGCTCATGGTGGCGAAGCGTTCATTTGCCTGAGCAATCTCTTCGGCGGTGTAGTCCGCTTCCGCGCCCGGACGCTGGAGGATATGCAGCTCAAAGGCGGCAAACTCAATCTGGTCAAAACGCAGCGCTTTGGAGCCGTCCGGCAGAACGTATTCCAGGTCGGTACGGGTCCAGTCGAGAACCGGCATGAAGTTGTAGCACACGGTACGAATACCGCACTGAGCCAGGTTACGCAGGCTTTGCTGGTAGTTGGCGATCCACTGCAGATAGTTGCCGGAACGGGTTTTAATGTCTTCGTGGATCGGCACGCTTTCGACGACCGACCAGACCAGGCCAGCCTGCTCAATAATGGCTTTGCGTTTTAGGATCTCATCAACCGTCCACACTTCCCCGTTCGGGATATGGTGCAAGGCGGTGACAACGCCTGTGGCACCCGCCTGACGTACATCCGCTAAGGTGACCGGATCGTTAGGACCATACCAGCGCCATGTCTGTTCCATGTTTTATTCCTCGTTACGTT
The DNA here is from genome assembly GCF_030334295.1 of Citrobacter sp. Cf088. Taxonomy (NCBI): domain Bacteria; kingdom Pseudomonadati; phylum Pseudomonadota; class Gammaproteobacteria; order Enterobacterales; family Enterobacteriaceae; genus Citrobacter; species Citrobacter sp. Cf088. Next base: position 212,922 of record NZ_JAOWEE010000054.1, on the reverse strand, counting down.
ATGGACTCGACGATATGGCACATAAATTCCTCCTTTTGGTATGACATGTCAACCTGAAGCTTAAAATTGGTTAACCAAATCACGATTTATTCTATTGAAATCGCCATTTTACGGCCATGTTGCTCAGTAAGAATGTAAACATGTAACGCAATGTGACATTCATCGCATCAATGGTTAACCAATATATGTAACATCTCAACCAAAATCATAATAGTTCAACCAATAAAGGTAGACGTTATATGCACGTTCTCAATATTCTGTGGGTCGTATTCGGCATCGGTCTGATGCTGGTGCTCAATCTAAGATTCAAAATAAACTCGATGGTCGCCCTGCTGCTGGCGGCGCTCTCGGTCGGTATGCTGGCGGGTATGGATTTGATGGAGCTGCTGCACACCATGAAATCCGGCTTTGGCAGCACGCTGGGTGAACTGGCGATTATCGTGGTATTCGGGGCGGTCATCGGTAAGCTGATGGTTGATTCCGGGGCGGCGCATCAGATTGCCCATACGCTGCTGGCGCGCCTCGGCCTGCGCTATGTGCAGCTGTCGGTGATCATTATTGGTCTGATCTTCGGCCTGGCGATGTTCTATGAAGTGGCATTTATTATGCTAGCGCCGCTGGTGATCGTCATTGCTGCAGAAGCGAAGATCCCGTTCCTCAAGCTGGCGATTCCTGCCGTTGCCGCCGCCACCACCGCCCACTCGCTGTTCCCACCGCAGCCGGGTCCGGTGGCGCTGGTTAACGCCTACGGTGCGGACATGGGCATGGTTTACATCTACGGTATTCTGGTGACCATTCCGAGCGTGATCTGCGCCGGGCTTATCCTGCCGAAATTCCTCGGCAACCTCGATCGCCCAACGCCGTCATTCATGAAGGCCGACGTACCGGTTGACCAGAATAACCTGCCATCCTTCGGTGTTTCTATCCTGGTGCCGCTGATCCCGGCAATCATCATGATCTCCACCACCATCGCCAACATCTGGCTGGTGAAAGGGACGCAGGCGTGGGAAGTGGTCAACTTCTTAGGCTCTTCACCGATTGCAATGTTTATCGCTATGGTTGTTGCCTTCGTGCTGTTTGGTACTGCGCGTGGTCACGACATGCAGTGGGTGATGAATGCCTTTGAAAACGCGGTGAAAAGCATCGCCATGGTGATCCTGATCATCGGCGCGGGCGGTGTACTGAAGCAGACCATTATTGATACCGGCATTGGCGATACCATCGGCATGCTGATGTCGCACGGCAATATTTCTCCGTACATCATGGCGTGGTTGATAACCGTGTTGATTCGTCTGGCAACGGGTCAGGGCGTAGTCTCAGCCATGACGGCAGCAGGGATTATTAGCGCCGCCATTCTCGACCCGGCAACCGGTCAGCTGGTAGGCGTCGATCCGGCGTTACTGGTACTGGCAACGGCGGCGGGCTCCAACACCCTGACCCATATCAACGATGCCTCGTTCTGGCTGTTCAAAGGCTACTTTGACCTGTCGGTGAAGGATACGCTGAAAACCTGGGGTCTGCTGGAGCTGGTGAACTCCGTGGTTGGCCTGATTATCGTATTGATCATCAGCATGATTGCATAACGTCGATACCGCTCTGGCCCGCAGCGCCAGAGCGGTTATCCATCCTGCCTCAACAATCCTCAATAATCAGATACACCGCCTTCACCGGGCCATGCACTCCAACCACCTTGATAAGCTCAATATCCGCCGTCGAGCTGGGCCCACTAATGATGTTAATGCACGATGGCATACGCTCACCGGCCTGCGCCTTCTGATGCAGTTTTTCTGCCAGTTGCGCCACGCGCGGCAGGATAGTGCTTTTACGCAGCACGAAAATTGAGGATTCCGGCAACAGGCTCAGGGAACGCCCGCGCTCCGGCGCGGAAAACAGCACCACGCCGCCGGACTCGGTCAGGCCATACTCGGCATACACCACGCCCACTTTCGCCTTTTCGGCCTGGGTAATATTTTCGCTGCCACGCGCCGGCTCCCAGACCACGGCGTTGCATTCCTGTTGCAAGCGTTCGGTAATGCCCAGCGCCGCCAGCCGGCTGTCGCCGCTCAGCACCACCGGCTGCTGACCCAATTCTTCGCACAGACGGAGCGCCGCGTCTGCGGCCTGGTCTTCGCGAGTCAGCTCACAGCGAGCCAGCATCACTTCACTGGCAAACTGGACAAACGCATCGCAGCGCTGCTGCGGGCTAAGTTCGGTCAGGCGCTCGTTAGCATAGTTGTTAACTGGTGCGACATCCGCTTGCGGTTCGAAGCGCAGCGGGCGACCCAGCGCCTGGGCGATGGTATTTAAAAACGCGGTACGGTTATCCATTCTTTTTCTCCTGCGCCTGATGTTTCTTAAACCAGCTACGGAAGCTCTCGCCGTCGGCATCAGGCAGATCGCGCGCCTCCATCCAGTCACCAATCGCGCCAACCTTGAGCGGCGTTTTGCCGCCATTGATAAACCAGCTCGCCGCATGTGCGCCCGCCATCATCCCGACTTTCCACAGCCCAGGATGACTATTGGCGTAGGCGAACATTTTGATCGCCCGTCGCTCGGCTTTCGGCGTAATGCCCTCCTCGGCCATCACCCGGCGATGACGCAGGATCAGTTTTGACAGCGGAATCTTAACCGGACAAACGCTGTCACAGGCCGTGCATAATGAACAGGCGTATGGCAGATCTTTAAAATCTTTATAGCCGCCGAGCAGCGGAGAGATCACCGCGCCGATAGGGCCGGGATAGATAGAACCATAGCCGTGTCCGCCAATATGGCGGTACGCCGGGCAGGTGTTCATACAAGCCCCGCAGCGGATGCAGCGCAGCACATCGCGAAACTCTGAGCCCAGCACCTGCGAGCGGCCGTTATCGACAATCACCAGATGGAACTCTTCCGGGCCGTCGACGTTATCCGCCTCGCGTGGGCCGGTCAGCCAGGTGTTGTAGCCCGTCAGACGTGCGCCCACGGCGCTGCGCGCCAGCATGGTGATCAACACATCCACCTCGGCAAAGGTCGGCGCGATACGCTCCATGCCCATCACCGCAATGTGCGTTTTCGGCAGCGTGGTGCACATGCGCGCGTTGCCTTCGTTGGTCACCAGGCAAACAGAGCCGGTTTCCGCCACGGCAAAGTTACAGCCGGTAATACCGATTTCGGCACTGAGGAAATCCTCGCGGATCTTCTGGCGAATGAACAAGGTCATGGCTTCCGGGGTTTCCGGGCCGTCGTAGCCCAGACGTTCGTTCAGCACGCGGCGGATCTGGTAGCGATCTTTATGAATAGCCGGGACCACGACGTGCGAAGGCGGATCCTGATCCAACTGCAGGATATATTCGCCGAGATCGGTTTCGATCACCTGAATTCCGGCATCCTGCAGCACATGGTTGACACCGATCTCTTCGGTCACCATCGACTTGGACTTCACCACCTTCTTCGCATTTTTACGCTGCGCAACCTGCAGAATGTAGCGGGTGGCGTCTTCTTTGGTTTTGGCGAAATAGACGTGCCCGCCGTTCTCCGTCACTTTCTCGGAGAGTTGATACAGGTAAGCATCGAGGTTGCTCAGAACGTGGTCGCGGATCTGGCTGGCACGATCGCGCCATTCTTCCCAGTGGCCTAGCTCATCAACCATTTTCTGCCGATTCGCACCAATACGCTCCTGCGCGTTGGCCACGGCTTTGCGCATGATCGGATCTTCGATCTGCTGACGAATGCGCAGTTTAAATTCTACATCGCTGGTTTTTATCGACATCTCTTTCCCCTCAGCGGCTCATCAGCACTTCAGCAATATGCATCACTTTGACCGGCTGGCCTTCGCGTTGCAGTCGGCCGCCAATATTCAGCAGGCAGCTGACGTCAGCGCCGATCAAAAACTCCGGCTTCGCATCCATCAGATGTAAAACTTTCTCTTTCACCATCTCGCCGGAGATCTCGGCCATCTTGACCGAGAACGTCCCGCCAAAGCCGCAGCAGGTGTCCTGATCGGCAAACGTCAACAGCTCCAGTCCGCGCACGTTTTTCAGTAGCGTGAGCGGCTCTTCCTTCACCCCCAGTTTGCGGGTCAGGCTACAGGAAGGATGATACACAGCGCGGCCCTGCAGGCTGGCACCCACGTCCACCACGCCCAGTTTGTTGACGATAAAAGAGGTGAGATCCTGCATACGTCCGGCAACCTTCTCGGCGCGCAGCGCCCATTCAGGCTCATCCGCCAGATACGTCGGGTAGCTTTTTACCGCGTAGGTGCAGGAGCCTGCTGGGGAGATAATCGGATCGTCGTTGTCTTCCAGGGCGGCGATCAGGTTTTTCATCCCGGGGATCGCCTCTTTGATGTAACCGCTGTTGATGGCTGGCTGACCGCAACACCCTTGCTTTTCGGGGAAATTAACGCGACAACCCAGTTTTTCCAGCAGCAATACGGAGTCTCGTGCCATCCGTGATTTCAGTGCGTCACCAATACAGGTAACAAAGAAATTTACATTCACAATAACTACTCCATTGCTTCATTTCTGTTTATTGCGCTTGATATCACGATATCAAACAAATGTTCATTCGTATTTCATGCCCAGTTTTTCTGTTTGCTGGTTTTACCAATACCTGGGTTCATGGTGATGCTCTGATCGTTTTCCTTTGATGGCGACTCTCCTCTTCTTATATCAGGACAATCGCAAATGTCTGTATTTTCATTTGTATGACAAAACCAAATAATCCCCTAATCGACTCGCACATGCAATACCCTGGTTTATTTATTTCGGCCTCGCTCACATTTTTATATTGGAAACCACAGCGTTATTAACACCTTAGAAAACAGTTTCAGGTGATTACCACTGTTGTCACTACCATTATTAAAAAGTTTATTAAATAACTACTTATAGGTATTTAATCGGCACTTAAGTATATTTACCCGGCATTGAATTTTAATTAAAAGATTACAATAGTTACAAAACCACAAATCATAATTACTTTATTCACTGAAGCGATTCAGTTTGCATACTTTATTAGAACAGCAATGTAGCCTCCCCACCATAAATATAAATCAGGTTTAATGAACCAATTGGGAATAGCAATGAACGAATATTTTATGTTTGCCCTGGCACTCTCTCCGTTACTACTGATGGTATTTTTAATATTGAAATTGAAAATGCCCATCCATTATTCAGTACTGATCTCTTTGGTATTCACCGCTGCACTATCGGCAATATTCTGGGAAATGCCCGTACAAAATCTGAAAGCCGCGATAGGCTATGGCGCGCTGAAGGGATTATGGCCGATTGTGATTGTGATCCTCGGTGCTATCTTCAGTTATAACGTCATGCAGGCGACCAAAGCGCTGGATATTCTGCGCGATATTCTCGCCAGTATTAGCGAAGATAAGCGTATTCAGGTGCTGCTGATTTCATGGTGCTTTGGTGGATTTCTTGAAGCCGCGGCGGGTTATGGTACAGCGGTCGCCATTCCGATCGGTATTCTTATCGCATTGGGTTTCAATCCGCTGAAGGCGGCGATTGCCTCTCTGGTGGCAAATACCGTTCCCACTGCATTCGGCGCGGTCGGGATCCCGGTTTCTATTCTGGCAGAACAGGTTAACCTGCCGGTTTATACCTTAGGCGGAACCATTATTCTGCAGCTCGCGCTGTTTAATATCCTGCTGCCGTTTGTGATTGTCTGCATTATTGGCGGCGGCCTGAAAGCCATTCGCGGCGTATTTCTGATCACGTTGATTTGCGGTATTACCACACTGGTTCCGCAGTATTTTGTCGCTATTCATCTCGGTGCTGAATTACCCGCCTTTGCCGGTAGCCTGGTCAGCCTGTTTGCCGTGGCGATGGTTAGTCGCCTGCGCAAAGGGAAAACCGATCCCGAGTGGCGAATTGAAGTCAGCCATACCCGCGAAACCACGCCGCGCTCGGCAAAAGTGTTGTTCCGAGTTGGCTCTATTTATCTGTTTATTTTTGTGTTTATCCTGATGTGTTCGCCGCTGTTCCCGACGATTAAAGGCGCAGCCTCACAACTGGCCTCGGTGCTACATTTCACGTTGGCTGACGGCAAAACGATGGCGTTGAAAGTTGAATGGGTGACCACGCCAGGGATGTTGATCATCTTTGCGACCATTATCGGTGGTTTTATTCAGGGAGCGTCCGCACGCGGGATGCTGGAAGTATTTATCAAAACGATTTTCCAGCTTAAAAACTCTATCGTTGCAATTATGGCGATCGTCGCGCTGGCCACGGTGATGGATCTCAGCGGGATTATCTCCACGCTGGCGCAGTCGATTGTCGATCTGACCGGCAGCTCGTACGTCTTCCTCGCCCCGGTGATTGGCGCGCTGGGCACGTTCGTTACCGGCAGCGATACCAACTCGAACATTTTGTTCGGAAAACTGCAAACCATTGCCGCCAGCAAACTGCATATCGATCCCAACTGGCTGGCGGCGGCCAACACCTCTGGCGCAACGGGCGGAAAAATGATTTCGCCGCAAAGCATCGCCATCGCGGTATCCGCCACAAAAATGGACGGTCAGGCCAACCAGATCATGTCTGGCACCATGAAATACTGCTGCGCCTATATCGTGATCCTCGGCTTAAAGGTTGGCCTCTTTTATTACTGGTTTATGGCGTAAGCCATTGTCAACCCCGTCAAATTTGCGGCAACCGTATTTGACGACGCGGTGACCAAAAAGGTTTACACCTCCCCGGAAACGGAACGAGGCGCCAGACTTTACGATTTGTCGGCGCTGACTAAAATAGCGCCGATGTTTCAAATCGAGGATTGTTGTTATGTTGTTCTGGAAAAAGATGGTGAAGAAGTTCGACGCCTTTTCCGCGTTGATTCCACCACGCTACTTCCGCGTGTAATACTGGGCACTTATGCCTGATGGCGCTTCGCTTATCAGGCCTACGTTTCGCATTCATTTGTAGGCCGGATAAGGCGCAAGCGCCGCAGAGTAAAGCACGCCCCCTTTCACTTACGCAGCCTGAACGCCCTTAACACCCTGACCCGCAGACGAAGCCATGCAAAACGGTAGACCAGCGGATGCTGAAACCTCAGCAATGTCAGAAACACAGAGCCCCCTTGCGGCGTCAGATCACCGTTGCCTGATAGCGAACCTGTGGGTCCATAATCTGGTGGCGCGCGTCTATCAGCCGCAGTTCATACGAATCATGTTCTTTCGTCAGCCGCATTACCGCGTCAACAACACTGGTGGTCCGCTCCAGTGCCTGCTTGTCCTCATAACCATTGAGCAGTGAGGCCAGCATCACGCTGCAAATCAGATCCCCAACGCCGACCGGCATTTTGGCAAAGGTATACAGCGGCCGGGCAATGTGTAACGTCTGTTCCGGCGTCACCAGCAGCATTTCAAACGCCTGTTTGTCCCGCGAACAGTCGCCGAGATGCTTCACCAGCACCTTCTTTACGCCCCACGACACCAGCTGCCGCGCCGCTTCCACCACCTCGTCAAAACTACGCAGTTGTCTGTCCGTCAGCACGCCCAGCTCATAGAGATTCGGTCCCATCATGTCGGCCAGCTGAATGGCGTCATCGACAAAAAATGACTCCACGCCCTGCGCGACAATGCAGCCTTTTTGCGGGTCGCCCATTACCGGATCGCAAAAATAGAGCGCCTGCGGATTACGCTGACGAATGGTGATGACCGCGTGCTTCACCTCTTCACAATGGCGTTTATCTCCAAGATACCCGGACAATACGGCATCGCATTGCGCCAGCTTTTGCAGGTCATCCAACCCGCTGATGATCGCGCTCAGCTCGCCGTGCGGCATCGCCATACCCTGCCACATCCCATATTGGGTGTGGTTGGAAAACTGTACGGTGTAAAACGGCCAGACATCGATCCCCGAGAGCTGCATCGGCAACACAGCGGCTTTATTTCCGGCATAGCCATAAACAACCGACGACTGAACAGACAACACGTTTTTCATTTTGACTCCGTCTAACGAAACGTTGGCAGCAGACCAAATACGTCCAGAACAACCGTCAGATAGACAACCGCTCCGCAGACAATCACCAGGTTAAGCACGGTGTTATTACAGGGCGCGGTATAGCTGGCGGTTGGGAAACGTTTCCGCGCGGCTTTCACCAGGAACGGCGGCAGGATCACGCTCCAGATGGTAAAGGCCAGACCGGCGTAACCAATCGCGTGCACAAAACCGTTCGGGAAGAAAAAGCACACGGCGGCTGGCGGGAAGTAGGTCACCAGCGCGGTTTTCAGGCGGCCCATACCGTCGTCCGGGAAGTGAAACAGATCGGCGATGTAATCGAACAGGCCAAGCGTCGCCGCCAGCAGGGAACTGGCTACCGCGAAGTTGCCGAAAAAGGTGAGGATCAGATCCATATACCGGCTGGTGAACAGCCCGCTGATGGCCTCGACAAACACATCGATATTGCCGCCTTTGGCGATGATCGGCGGGAATGAGGAACGGCTGATGTTACCCATCGTCACGCCCAGCCAGAAAATATACAGCAGCAGAGCAAACAGCGTACCGATGATAATCGAACGCGTAATATTCGAGACTCCGCTTGTGCCATACAGTTTAACCAGGCTCGGCACGTTACCGTGAAAACCAAACGAGATGATGCAGAACGGCAGCGTCATCAGGATGTACGGCAGATACTGCGAATTGGGCAACGCCACCGCCACGCTGTCGATGAGTTTTGCCACTTCGATATGGCCAATCAGCCCGGAGAACGTGGCAAAGAACGCCACAAACTTACCGATAATCAGCACGGTAGTGATGCGTCCAACCAGCAGGGAGCTATACCAGGCAATCGCGCCGACCAGCATACTGACGATCACCACCGAGATATTCGCCGGAAAGCGCACACCGCTGTATTTGAACACGGTTTGCGCCATCACCGCCGACGAACCGGAGATATAGGCATAGGTCAGAATATACAGCACAAAGCCGAAAGCGATACCAACCACGATATTCCACTTCCGGCCTAATAAATCCTGAGTAAAGGTATTAAAACTGGCACCGGCGCCATAATGCAGGTTAACTTCAACCAGCATCAGACCGGTTAATAACATCATGATGGCGATAAACAGAAGAATAACAGACGCACCGGGGAACCATACGCCGGCCATCGCAATCGGCAGGGAGAACATCCCGCCACCCACTACGGTCGCGATAACCAACATGGTTCCGCTAATCAGTCCGGGGGTACTACTCTGTCGCTCAATGGCATTAATATCCATGATAAATGTTCCTGTAGACTATTCGTTATAATTACAGCTGTCATTTGTACATCATGCGGATAATAAAAATGTCGGAGTCAGGGTTTACTTTTTTTTAGTTATGTCACGGTAACGGGCACCGTAAAGGCTTCCTGTTCATGGAAAAGGAATACAAAAAAGCCCCATCACGTGATGGGGCCATAACTATTTTTTAGATGTAATCAAAGCGTGCAGTAAAGAAACGCAACTGCTTCGGCTCGTAAATAAACTTCAGCCCGCGAATATCTTCTTTGTGCTGGTAAAGTTTAATAATACCGTCAGCCACAACATCCATATGTGCGTAGGTATAAACACGACGTGGAATAGTCAGACGCACGGTTTCCAGTTTCGGTCTGTGGTGTTCACCGGTCACGTTATTACGGCCCGCAGAGATAATTCCGCGCTCCATGCTGCGCACGCCGGTTTCCACATAGATGCTGGCGGCCAGACTTTGTGCCGGGAACTCATCTTGCGTCAGATGCTCGCAGAAGCGACGCGCATCGAGGAATACCGCGTGACCGCCTACCGGTTCAACAATCGGTACGCCAGCGGCTTTCAGTTTGTCGCCCAGATAGCGAACCTGCTTCACGCGGTGCTCAATATATTCGTACTGCATGGCTTCGCGCAGGCCAATCGCCATCGCTTCCATATCACGTCCGGCCAGGCCGCCGTAAGATGGCATCCCTTCGTAGACCACGACTAACTCTTTGGCAGAAGAGAACATTTCGTCATCGTTCATGCACAAGAAACCGCCGATGTTCACCAGACAGTCTTTTTTACCACTCATGGTACAACCGTCGGCGTAGCTGAACATCTCATGCACGATCTCGGCGATGCTCTTGTTCTCAAAACCCTGCTCTTGCTCTTTGATAAAGTAGGCGTTTTCTACGCAGCGGGTAGCGTCGTAGAACACTTTAATGCCATGCGCTTCTGTCAGTTCACGCACCGCACGCATGTTCGCCATGGAGACCGGCTGCCCGCCAGCGAGGTTAACCGTCACCGCCAGGCAGATATACGCAATATTCTCTGCGCCTTTTTCATCAATCAGCTTTTGTAATTTTTTAAGATCGATATCACCTTTAAACGCAATATTCAGACCGGCATCGTGCGCTTCGTCACGAACGATATCGACAAACACCGCACCATTTTTTTCCTGGTGATAACGGGTGGTAGTGAAATACATATTCCCGGCAACATATTGCCCAGGTTTAATAGCCAGCTGCGATAACAGGTTTTCTGCGCCACGCCCCTGGTGAGTCGGAACAATATGTTTAAAGCCAAACAGTTCCTGCACTGTTCTTTCCAGATGATAGAAGTTTTCGCTGCCCGCGTACGCTTCATCACCCATCATCATTCCGGCCCACTGCTTGTCGCTCATTGCGTTAGTGCCACTGTCTGTCAGCAGGTCAATATAAATATCTTTCGAATTTAACAGGAAAGTATTGTAACCCGCTTCCTGCATTTTTTTGAGGCGCTCATCACGCGGGATCATAGATACAGTTTCAACGCTTTTAATACGGAAGGGTTCTGCCGGATAATTCATTTTGTTTCTCCAGTAACAGTGGTCATGTACGTATTAATGTGAAGTAAATCATACCTGGTTCATCAACAAATCCTGATGAAATATAACTATTCGCCTCCTGAGTCAGGGGGAGAAATAATGTGGAGGCACTATGCAAGATTTGATTGATTATGGAAATAGCCCGGTCAACATTAATCACTGGCAATAATTTAAAAAGCTGTAAATGTGAGTGATGCAAATCACACGTCATTTTTTTACCCGTTAATATTCAACAAGTTTTTTTTGCGTTTCGATTTGTCATTCGTCGTAGTGTGTCTGCGGAGAGTGGAAATACTGAAAACATAACTTTCCAGGCTGTGCTCGTAATGTATTGGTGAATGAGTACACCTCATTTTGTGAGAGTCGGATCACTTCACGGAGTGATATTTGTGATTCACATCACTAAAAGTGTAAAGCAAAGTGTACAAAACGGTGTTGTTTCAGAGTTTGCTATTTGCTTCAGTGAGTTATATCACATTTTTGGCCAGATGCAGAGGAGCATTATTTTCTGGAAATGGCAGGTATTTGGCGGATTGGATGAGAATGGATTTATACGGTGAATAATACCGGATTCATTGGGGTGAAGGCGTTTTCTATTTATTCCGAAAGCGTGCTATTCGCGCTTATTTCATCTTATTTACATCTGGACTTCCCCCAGGATACTGGCGTAATTTACAGGGGTTTTATTAGCGCGATGCGAAGGTGCGCCAACACCTCCGCATCGCTAATCACAGCAACTATTAATAGAGAATAGCAGCCATGACTGATACGCATTGTATTGCAGTTTCATTTGATCCAGAAGTCCACGCCGCAGATAACCGTCGCCTGAAGGTGGGTTATGCGGGCCGTTATCCTGATTACAGCCGTATTCCGGTGAAGTACGTTCGGTTTCCGTCCATTGTGATGAAGGGCCAGTGGCTGAAAGCCGCCGGATTCGATACCGGCACCAGCGTTGATGTGCGCGTAATGCAAGGCTGCATCGTATTAACCGCCCGCACCGCCGACCCCGAAGAGTCAGAACTGATGAAATCCCTGCGCGCCGTGGAAAAGCTCTCCGCGCGTAAGCAAAAGCAGGTACTGGAGTTTATCGGGGTGATTGCGGGGAAAGCGTTGAAGGGGTGAGATTGTAATTGTGATTGTCATTGAGGCGCCTGCGGGGCGCCTTTTTTGAGGAAGCATTTTCATATGATTTTTTATATCAGCACTAGAATATTTAGCTCAAGAATTAATATCTCTAATTAATAACCAATGTCGATATTCTTAATGTTATTTGAGAAACTGTTACTCAGGTCAACTATTTCACCATCTATTTTTGTTATTTACATGCTTTCATTTCTAGCCATCTTATTTTATTAAAGGATTGCCATGGCCGATATAGAAGGCATTGCAAGAAGGATCTATAACATTATCATTTCACCTGATACAGTCACAGGACTTATCAATGGTGGCCTGTCTGTTCCTTTAGATTATGGATATATGATTTACGGTGTCTTTGATACAGACAGCAGATTTAAACGAGAAACAGAACGTATTCGCATCATGACAGCCATAAAAAATGACATTCTAAATTATGAGAATATCGTCAATGCTGTTTCTCGCATCTTTCATCTTTTTAACAATTTCTTATCCGAACAGGCACAAGATAAAATATACAGAACCGTTATTACATCTATAGCAGGAAGGATTATTGCAAATACAATCGCCTCAAACATTGCGAAAGCCGTTATCGAAAAAACATCTTTCACTTATGTTGTCTTTAAGGGTAAAGGTAATCCCATAACACTGTTAAGCACCTTCCTTTTATTGGGAGGTATGACCGAACGTTCTATCAGGACATCGGATGGCCTCAGTACAGATGCACCCGAGATATACGAGTTATTAAGGCCTCATGACTACGATCTTCTTTATTTCCTTTTCATTGATGCAGTACAACCTTTCGTTGATGCTATACATGCTGGATATACAGAAGGCAAACCTACTTTTATAAAAATAATTGAGTTAGTGGGAGAACATTTAAACGGTAAGTCTAAGGACTGGTAACATGAAAAAAATTATCACCCTAATAATAAATTCATTGTTTTGTGGGTATGTTGCCACCCTTTGTTTAATTTCTCTCATCGAATTCGATTCATGGCAGGATAAAATCCTTGCCATTATTATCATCGTTGTAAGCGCTTATATTATCGCCTTTATAGCCAATAGGTTCTTACCAACAAAGATACACCTGATGGGGGGAGTTCTTGATCTATTATCCGGTCCATTGCTAATCGCAGGAGGCCTCGCCTGTTTCACTTTTCTTGAACCCTGGCCCATAAAAATTATTGGAACATTCGTTTGGATTCTCATCATGCTTTATTTCCCTTCCCGTATAAATATAGATAAGGACTAATCATGTCAAACCCAGCCTATCTGTGGTTAACCGATGCAAATGGCTCCCCCGTAATGGGAAGCTCACAAGTCGCTGGACGCATTGGTGCTATTGAACTGAAAGCAGTCACTCATCACCTGTCTGTCCCTGTAGATGGAAATACAGGTAGACTGACAGGAACGCGTGTGCACGCGCCGATTACAATACAGAAGGAGTTTGATAAAACAACGCCCCTTTTGTATAAAGCGTTAAGTGAAAGCCAGACATTAAAATCAGCCACAATAAAAATGTATCAAATTCTGGAGGTTGGTATTGAAAGTGAATATTTCAATATCATTTTAGAAAATGTAAAAGTGACAGGAATCACACCAAATTTATTCCCCGGTTCGGGAACAGGAACCCACAATGAAACTATTCAGCTAAGATATGAGGCTATTACATGGAAGCACTGCGATGGAAATATCATTTATAAGGATGCCTGGAATCACAGAGTAATTTCGTAACTGCCATTGAGTATTTCACCAGCACAGAAAGAATGTGCTGGTGGTGAAAGCATACGTTTTATGAACAAACGAGGTCATTCCTCTCTAATAAACAGCGAGATACACCACCAAAACTTTTGAGTAAACTGATACTGCCATTATTCTTGGTATAATTATTTCCCAGATTTTGTCAATGCAATCAACATCTAATTGCGTCAGTATCCTCTGTAAGCATACAGTCAATCATATAACCAGTGACCTGCTCTGGCTGATTCTGCGAACATACGCACAGTAAGCGGTTTTGACACTTGTTTGATGGGTTCTTTCGTAAACCACTTTCGATAGACCGATTCTCTTTCCCTGGGGTAATAGGCTTCGAAATCAATGACTGAAACCTCAACGTTATATTTCTCTCCAAAATCTTCAATGGCATACGGTAATTCATCCCATTCAGCGTAACCTTGCAGCGGCGTATCAAGTTCAATCGGGATAAGCTTGAAAGTAAACGTTACCGCGAGAGATAACTCCCCCCGAAAAAATTCCAATACCTCGTTATCCTTCACCATCAAAGATCCTTCGATATGCAATAATTTGCTTACTTATTGTACTCCTGCGTCTCCAGTTTGGGGAACGGTAAACGCCATGGCGTATGTGTTTTTCAGAAAACATAAAAGTGATGTCGGTAGCGCATCAACCCGTCTTTGCTTGATCAGGTGATATTTTGCGAGCATCATCGCAATTATTTACCTGATAATGAAATCAATGACTTCCAGTAAAACCCTGCAACAGGCGATTGCCGACATCACCATCTGGCGTAAAGGCGAGCAGCGTGCGCCGCACAAGCCCCTGCTGCTGCTTCATGTGCTGGCCGGTTATCAGCAGGGTCACGGTCGCCTGTTTGACTACGGTTCGGAAGTTCGCGACCCGTTGCATAGTCTGCTGGAGCGATTTGGACCACAGCGCGCGCAATACCGCCCGGATATGCCTTTCTGGCGCTTACAGGGAGATGGGTTCTGGGAGCTACAAAACGCCGAGCACTGTTCAACATCCGGTAGCAGCAAACAGCCTCCTGCCGGAGAACTGGTGTCGCACAACGTTACCGGAGGTTTTGATGAACAGCATTTTGCCCTGCTGAAAAAGAGCAAGAGCCTCATCAACGCCCTGGCCCAGCAAATCCTCGAGGCGCACTTCACCGAAAGCATCCAGGAAGAGATCGCGGATGAACTGGGATTTGATATCCTGCAAATCCGCAAACAGCGGGATCCATTGTTCCGCCAGCAGGTTCTGCGTGCCTATAACTATGAATGCGCTATTTGTGGCTTCAATATGCGCCACGACAGCACCTCAGTCGCCCTGGAAGCCGCCCATATCAAATGGAAACAGCACGGCGGCCCGTGTGAGATTTCAAACGGCCTGGCGTTGTGTGCAATCCACCATAAAGCCTTTGATAAAGGTTCGATTGGGCTGGATGAAAGTATGCGGGTTCAGGTGTCCACCGCAGTGAATGGCAGCGGCATTGTTGGCAGACTGTTCTGGGATTTCGACGGTAAATCGATAGCGCTACCGATGATGCGCGAGAATTATCCAAAAGAAGGGTTTGTGGAGTGGCACAGGAAGGAGGTGTTTAGAGGGTGAGTGCGAAGGCCGGACTCGAATTTCAAAGTTAATCAACTGAATTACAAGTTATTAATTGTTAATGCATTGATGATATATACTCAGTTATATACTCAACCATTTTCTTTCAAAAATTAGCGCTTAACGCAGCACATAAACCAACTCAAAGATGGCGCTGTGATTATACCCGATTGCATCATTTCAGCCTGGGGCGTTTTTTATTATCGGGAGGTAGCATCTCCGGATAATATTTCGGTCGGTTAAAACTACGACTTCAGTTTGCATGGTATTTTTTCCGTAAAAAAGTAAACGCACCCACCAGTACCAGCAGGCGCATTATGCAATGAGTAAACAAGGAACAAAGATCGGCGGTGTAAATCGGGAGATAGTTCGCAATATTCACAACGCAGAGTTATTACAGTTTCTTCGTAACAAGCCAGTTGCCTGTCGTGCCCGCAGGATATCGACAGCCCGGAGATAAGGGGATTGTTCCTGCCAGCTAAATCCTTTGCGATCTATTCGAATCAGCTCGTATTTTTCCACCAGAAAGTTAACGGCATCGGCCAGCGTGATACCGGCATCAATGTGTTCCTGAATAACCGTTTCATTACTGAACGGCGTGTCGTTCAGGGCCAAACCATAGTGTTGCTTCAGCAGACGTGTCAGCAGCATTTGCCAGACAGCCACAGGCGACAGACATAGCTTCGCCGCCTGCTGAGTTGTTGCAGGTAGAGTTTTCATGCTTGCTCTCGTGAAATTAGTTAGCGTTGAGTGGGATAAACAGCGATGTATACGTAGCCGCAATTGCCAAGGGTATCGGCTTCGCAGGTAAAACCGTTGTGATACAGGGTGACGCAGTGGGCATGGCGAGGATTCATTTCACCAGTGGTCAGCATCGACTCCATCTGGCTGATAAAATGTGGAAATACGACATCCAACTTCAGGCTTTCGACATCACTAAACTTACCGGTGATACTTGCCCGGTCAGCCAGATAGTGCAGTCGGTTGCTCTCCTGCACCAGACGTGCTCCCAGGCACGGCGTGATATCCCGCTGCAGGCCCCATGTGGGATTGCTCATTTATAACCTCTTTATTGTCAGTTCAGGGTGATACTCATCAGACAGGTATAAGGTCCATTGCGGTCCTGGCGGCGTTCGGCGTATACCGCCAGCACGCCGGGAATGTCAGGAACTATCTTACCGATGTAATGACAGACACTGCCGTGCCACTGGTATCTGCCGATGCAGTATCGAAAAATGCGTGAGGCTGGATGCTGACGGTAAATTGTCATCGCCCGGCGTTTACTGATAATTTTCATGTAATACCTCAAAGCAGACCATGCTCAGCGAACGACAATATCTGCGTACCACCGACGATAAGGTGGTCAGGCACACGGATATCAACGAGCTGAAGCGCCTGCACCAGACGCTGCGTTATGGTCTTATCTGCCTGGCTGGGCGTGGTATCGCCGGAGGGGTGGTTATGCGCCAGTATCACTGCTGCTGCATTGAAGTACAGGGCGCGTTTGACCACCTCACGGGGATGTACCTCGGTGCTGCTAATGGAACCGGCAAACAGGGTTTCATGGGCAATCAATTGGTTCTGCTGATTCAGGTACAGCACCATAAACTCTTCGCGCTCCAGCCCCGCCATTTTCAGTTTCAGCCAGTCACGGGCAGCCTGAGTGGAGGTAAATGCCACGCCTGTTTCGCGCAGGTGTCGGTCAAGCAGGGTTAAGGCGCGTTTTACCGTACGTTGTGCGGTCAGTGGAAGTGCCGGAGCCTGTGGGATAAGTGACTGTTCTATCATGAATATCCTTAATCAATAATGCGAAAAATGGCGTGGGATTCAGGGTGCTGCAGGGCGTAATCCCGCAGGCGGTAATAGTGCTCCGTCATGGCATCGCATTCGGTGCGACAAGCGTGATGGCTGTATTCAATCAGGCAGATAGCAATACCTGCGGCTTCTGCGCTCATTTGCGCACCATTACCGTTCATGCTGTTGAAAAGATGCCATTTATCGTCACTGTCAGCATCAGGAGCCATAAACGCGCCGCCATTGCTGAGCGTGTAAAAGGACCAGATACCACCGCTGTACTCATCACAGAAGCGGTCCATCCAGGCGAAAATACGGGGTTCCAGCGTTATCCACTGTGTGATAGCACCAAAGTGCAGCGGCCAGAAATCGAGACGCTGCTCGTCAGGTACTGGTGATGCAGTAAGGTCAAATTGAGGTTCATTAGCGGACATCAATTTGCATTGCGTTTGTGTCGTCATGGATATTCTCCGTCAATAAAAACGCCAGCGACGATGGCTGGCGTATGGGAAATAAAGGACATGCAGGGATGATGAATGGGTGTGGTCAGGAGGAGGATGCTCTGAGGATGCCATACTGCAGAATATAACGGTTAAGCCCTTCACCGGCATCCGGTTCAAAGCACCACGCCCGCCAGACCATCCAGCTTTCAGAACAGCGAATCGCTGGGCTAAAGTGGATATGCTTGCAATCTTCGAGGGGCATGTTGTTATTCAGGTAACTAACAACTTCAGCTGCTACTGGATGAATGATTTGCGTGAAGGAAAAAATAATTTCTGCTTTCACATAGACTTTAAGTAAAATTAACCCCCGCAACATGAGCACAGGGGCTAAGCTAAGTACCTTGATTCTCAATTTCTAATCGCCCAAAAATAGAGCGCTTACATGGTAGTGAGGCGGATTATTTTTGTGTCTGATCTTTATCTGTTCCTGTTGTCTTCTTTATATAATTCATAATCCCACCGGCATCGTTTACAGCTTGATTAATGTCGTTTGAGGTACCAGAAAAACCACGCCCCCCCATTTTTTGCGCAGCCTCCATTTTTTCCAATTCCTCTGGGGTGTAAGTTGGTTTCTCCATCGGCTCTTCGTTAGTTTGGTAAATAGAACCTCTACCATATTCCTTTTCCTTCCATTTCGGACGGTTACTGCCGGAAAAGGATTTTGCCAATGACCAGTATTCGATTGGGAAACGTTTGACCAGTTCTCCATTAAGGTGAACATCGATTGTACGATATTGACCATTATTCATTGTCCCTTCAGCAAAATAGGCGTCTCTGCTGCAGGTGCCTGTATCGTACTGACTCCAAAACTGCTCAGGTCTACTTACGACGTAGAAATCTCCCATGGCGCATCCGTTGAGAGATTTATGATTAACGACGGCCACGAGGTTTGTCGTGTTCATTACGATGGCGCAGGTACCCGGTTTTCCAGCGCACACATCCCCCAACAGCCGCCCGCTCTTGTCTTTTAGTTCCCAGATAGTTTTGTCTGAATTTTCTCCACTCTCAGATGGTCCCTTTGGTGCTAAAGGGGCGATAGTTGTGGTGGCAATATTTTCATCTTTTAGCAGAAAGTTAGTAACGTCCTCTGGTGGCTTACCCATCAAAGTAGCTTTATCACCTTCGATATATACAGATGCGGCTGTTTTGGTAACGACGTTGTAGATGAAATTGAAGTGGGTAAAACAGTCACTGGCGCAAATTGAGCCGGTAATCACGGTATCGCCTTTATATTGATACGAGCTTACCGGCGATTCAGTGCCATTAAGCGCGCCGGTTCTGGTAAAAGCGTCCTTAATCCCAATAGCACGCAAGTTCCCGGCTAAGGCATCCGCAAATGCTTTGTCTGATTTGTACAGCTCGCTAGGATAAGGGCAATTATCGGTGCAGTTGGCAGCAGCCTCCATCGGGGTGGCTTTAACGCTAAAGCTCAAACATAGAGTCAGGACAATCAATAATATTTTCACAGCTATCCTCTTTGAAAATTTAAAAAAACATCAGTTAATAACTATCGGCAAACATCCTGGCTAACTTAAATATGGCAGTTACGTTGGATAGTCGTTTCGATTCAGTACAGTTACCATGAGCGTTGTTGAAATTGATTTCTGTTCCTTAAGTTAATGCCATTACACCAGTGCGGTAGCGTTCGCTTCACCGCGTAAAATCAGGCCGATGAGGTCGTCTTTGGTCATATTGCCGTAACGTATGCCATTTTTCTCGTAATGCCAGGTCATTGCTTTTCCTTCTTAACAGAGGTTATTAAATTAGTGTGTTGTCCGGCATCTCCTCAGAGGGACCAGGAGACAGGACTTCGCGGATACAGCTGAAGTGCGGAAGAGCCCGGATAAAGCCCGCCTGTGTGGTTAACTGGCTGAGACGTTTTAGCGGGGTAAAAGTGGTGTTCAGAACCGTCACCGCATGGATAGTCGCCAGAGGATGCACGGTGATATACCCGTTAAGTTCACCAGTGAGGTACCAGCAGCCGTCGAGTGATATCAGGCGGTACGGGGCCAGCCCGTCACAGCGCTCTCCCTCGGCCAGCAACAGTACCCGCTGGCAGGCAGTAATGGCACTGACAAGACGGTAGAAGACCAGTGAGCTGGCCGGTGACACAGACTGTGGCGGCTGCCATACCAGACACGGCATCCCTCCTGCAGTGAGCAGCATGCCCGCCAGACGCCGGTCCAGCCCCGGAAAAATATCGGCCAGTCCGGCCCGGTGCGCGAAGGTCAGCGCATCGAGTTCCCCCTGTACGCCCCCACCGGTGCTGCGCAGGCGGCATTGCCCCCGTCGATACTCAAGGTCGAGGTACATCAGCCGTTCACGAAAATCCCGTCGCAGGGTACGGACTGAAACTCCAAACTCTGCAGCAAGCCGCGTCATGTTCAGCGTTTCACCGGCAACCAGGCGGCTGATTATCAGTGACAGCCTGACAGCCAGCCGGTCATGACGGCGCTCTGCCTGTGTCATCTCGAATCTCCGTAATAATTAACTGACTGAATATGAAATGATTCTAAAGAGGGGGGCGGACAGGGTATGGACATGGAATGAACTATTTTTTCTCTGCCACCGGAGGCAGGCCCGACGCGGCACACTGTGAAATGCGGTGATAAAACACTCAATCCAATGGAGGTAAAACGGACAGGGAGCGTCCTTTGTTAACATGGCGATAACACTCTCAGGACTGAAACTCACTCAGCATAGCTTCCGCCATCACCCAGAGAGCCCGGTTGAGCTTCACATCTCCGTCGATACCACGCACGGCGCGGGTATGTGTTCGCCCGCCTTTTGCACTCCGGCCACTGAGCCCGCCCTTAATCAGGTTCTCCTGAATACGCTGGTATGTGGTCCACAGATCATTGCTCTCATCCTGCCAGCGGCGTGGGGAGAGTATCTGAGGTGCTGTCACCGGCTGGTGGTCCTCACCAAAACGGTACGTCAGTGCAGCCTGTGCCAAAGCCTGTTGTGCAGGTGGCGGCAGCATCAGCGACTGCATGGCATCCCGCTTCTCTTCCACACGGTCAAAAATACCCAGCACTTCATACGCCCCTTCAATCACCTGACTCACCACATCCCCTTTGTGCGGCACCCGCACCTCGCCAAACGACTCACCGCAGACGAGGCCGTTCTGGCATACCGCACGAAATAATCCCGGCAGCATCTGATACGAGCTGGTGCCATCATGGGAGTTGAGCAGAATAATTTCCGGGACCTGTTTACCGGTGATCTGTCCCTCCCGGCGCAGACGCAACATGTGCTTTGTGTGTTCCCGACGATTCGGGTCACGTACCCGGGTCTGACAGGCAAAGAATGGCTGAAAGCCTTCGCGCTGCAGGCTGTCCAGGAGGGAGATAGTCGGAATATAGGTATAACGTTTACTGCGGGATTCGTGTTTATCCTCGCTGAATACGCTGGGCACCACACGAAACAACTCTTCACGGGTTAACGGGCGGTCACGACGAATAAGGTTTGCTGCGCCAAAGCGCGAGGCCAGACGGGTCATAAGCAGACTCCTCATGATGGGAAAATAAAGACAGAAAAGCCCTGCCGCTCAATCGCGACAGGGCTCAGGAAACTACGGGTTAGAAGGGTTAAGTGTTCAGAAGAAGAAATTCCAGACAGCACGAGCGACCGATACCACGGTGTCGCGTGCAGCCTGAATGATTGCCCGTATTGGGGGCGGTATCAGTGGCATGGAACTTATTGTGTCCAGTACCGAGCCGACTGTTTCACCAAAATCGTCACGGGCTTTTTTATTAACGGCATCGGTACGAAGTGGAACACTAAGCTGTACCGCCACCGGACTACTGGCCTCCCGTGGCAGGCAACGAATCATCCGTTCAGCCATCACCCGCAGCCCCCACTGCAAACGTACCGACACCGCACAGACAGGGTTTACAGGTTGGAACAACTCATGCAGCAGACAGATTTTTCGGCTGATATTCTGTTTCTGCTCTGTAGACAGCTTTTCATCACCGCAGGTGGGTTCAACCTTGTCGGACTGACTGATAACAAACAACACATTATGCCGGTATGCCTCACCAATCACCTCCCGGTAAAAATGCTCATCCACCGCCAGCGCTCGATCATCGGCCTTGATCAACCACAGCATCAGGTCGAGCCGGGGAAGTTGTTCACGGTAGAGTGCGGCATATTCAGCATCCCGTAGTTCAGACTCTCCAACACCGGGTAGGTCCATAATTGTCATAAAGCGTTTGCCGAGCTGCAGGCGAAAGCGCATGGGTTCGCGTGTGCAGGCAGCCACGTCGCTGACCGGTGAAACGTCCCCGGCAAACAGCGCATTGCACAGACTGCTCTTGCCCGCGCCGGTTTTCCCCATAATGCCTATTACTGGCTCGTAGTGGGTTAACTGATTTATCTGCTGCAGAATGCGTTCAGAGACCCACTGGGGCAGGCCGGAAAGCGGTTGCTGCAGTGACTGCAGACCGTCAATTTGTTTCATTACTGCTCCTCCGAAAAAGAATACAAAAACGGCAGAACCACGAGATTCTGCCGTTAATGGGGTATGTTCAGAGTGATGATATATATCTGTGATCTTTTTTAATTCTCCCAACTTTTCAGTTTAGCTTTTGCGTATGCATCATTGATCAGCATCTCAATCAATTCATTGATTTTCATTTCATTTTGGCTTGCTAGATAATCAAGCTGTCTCTTACTGTCTTTGCTAATATAGGTATTGAGAACTTTTTTGTTTGCAACACTATCTCTGAATTTTTTCTGACCCCATGCTTTTTTTGTTTTTATAATAAACAATTCACCTTCAGCATCGGATTTATTCTCAACCCATTGATCAAAGATTGAATGAACTTTCAGATTCAAATTTTTTTCAAACCAAAAATCAACATTACCATTAATCATTTTGTTCTTATCGAAGTAAGACATCACCCACTGATAATCCGCCAAGTATTTAGCATCATATCTGGTGGATGAGAACCAGAACGGATTGCCAAATTTTTTCTGGATACGGAGCCAAGAGTTTTTCAAACGCTCTAAGTTTGAGCGGATATGGTTAAAGCTTGATACACGACATTGATAGTCGATCAAAAGAATTAACCCCTCATAATTTACACCACCCTTGTCAGAATCAAGGCTCCATTCAGGTAAAGTGATATCAAGAAGAGAGGGGTTTTTATTATTGGTATATAGCTTATATTCGGAATGAATGTAATTAGAAACAAATGACAAAGAACGCTCACAATTAATCCACTCAAGTTCACTAAAAGGTATTAATTTACCCTCAACCTCTCGTTTACTCTTTTCAAAGAATCCCTCCGCACTCCCATATTCAACCATTTCTTTTTTATTCATACAGTTAATGCAAGACTCTTTGAAAAGATTGGCATCATCTATTCTTCCCACTATTTCACGAGACTCATCAACATGCATTAATGCTGAGCGAAAGATATCCCAGTAAAGCCATAAATTTACTCTTTTCGTCCAGAGACTGGTCACTCTTTTTCCTGCACTCATCATAACCTCAAACGTAACAACAATCGTAGAAAAAATCGTAGCACTCTACGTAGTAGACTACGTCATTTTTTTGTTATCACAAGCCTTTCAACGTGCACTACATTCCTGGATTTCAATGATACCTGAGAAACTTTGACGTACATCATGTAGAACGTTTACTTGGAACACTAAAAATTGGCTATGTGTCACCCCGACGGCTGTCACGGATAGCAGGCAATATAAATGTAAAAGCCATAGGGAAACTGTGGAGTGCCATCAGGTCAAAAAATAATTAAGGTTAATTGGTATTATAGAGAGTAGATCTCAATTTATAGCCATCTAACATCCCCACAGCAGGATAATTAATATCCGTCAAAAGCGATTGGACCCTGCTTTATAAGCATCCTTAAAGAGACAAAAAACAGATGTGCCATTTCCTTTGAATTCATCCAAAGGAACAGAACAATGCAAAGACATTACCCACACTTTAAAAAATTCACTCCAAATGATTTTCTGCTGAATATGATCAATCACCATCTTAATCAGATCCTGGCATGTCACTCCAAAATACTGGCGTTTCGAATGGATTTTGATTATCAGCGAAGTACCAACCGATTCATTCGTAATTCCTCATTTGAGATACAGGATAGCCTCCGGGAGTTAACCCAGGCTGTAATGCAAATGTCTCAATTCTGTGGCTGTTTCTGGGTACTGGAATGGACAAAGACAAATGCCATCCACGCACATGCCATTTTTTATCTCAAAGGACAGAAACATCAGAAGTCATTTCCGCTTATTGAGCAGACAGGTGAATTGTGGCGGAAGATAACTAACGACGAAGGGAAATACGAACGTTGCAAACCGAAGGACTGCTACCAGGACAACATCAATAACGTCGTTGACTATAACAACGACGAAGAAGTTAAAAGTTTGAGGCGTATTGCCAGCTATCTGACGAAAGAATCCCAGAAGAATGGTTATCTGATTTGGGGATGTAATGAGGATCCTGAACCTACAAGACAGGGCAGACCTAGAAAAACAAAATAAGCTAACGACACTTTTTTACAGCACCACCGGTTGCTATGCCGGAGAGGGCAGCAGTAATTCATAACCCTTCTTCGGTTTCCCTTTAGCTACCGGAGGATCTCATCATGACCACGACTTTACCCCTGCTCGAAGACCAGTTTATCGATATGGCATTCATTACCCGTCTCACCGGATTAACCGATAAGTGGTTTTACAAGCTCATCAAAGATGGTGAGTTTCCAAAACCTACCAAGTTTGGCCGCAGTTCCCGCTGGTTGCAGAGTGAGGTGGAAGTCTGGCTACTACAACGAATTAACGCTTCCCGTGGCGTTAATTCAACGCCATCCCTGACCAGCCACCCACAACGCCCGCTTACGATAACCGCAGTAAAAGATACGGGGGCATCGTTATCGTGAAAACGCCTCATTCCCGTCATGACTTCCTGCTGCAACATTACCAGCGCTGGCTGGACGATTTTATCCGACTGGATATACGGCACGGGTTGTGTCACCCGAATATTCAGGCCAGCCATCATCTCATCCTCGGTTCGCTCTGGTTCACGGACACGGATCAGGTCACTGCTGTTGTCCCCCATGCTCTGAACCGGCTATTTCACCGTAACCAAACGCCGGTTATCACTGTAACAGAGGACATGTCCACCCGGCTGGACTCAGACACCGCAATGCTGCTTCACCATCCCATGCTCGAAGGCATATTGCTGAGCGAATGCGCCGGCTGAAGTTGTTCCCGATACAACGGCATTGCTGAGGATGTTACAGCGGCTGACCAGTCAGGAGATTTGACACAAGATTGTCTGGCTGTGCTGGCGCGATTTGATGTGCGGAGTGGATCCCTGCTTCTGGCTCGAGCGCCTGGCTTCACAGCCAGACGAAGCACTGTATCTCTGGCTGGGTGACCGCTAGGATAACGATTCCGTTTTCACCCTGATGATGGATGAATACCTGCTGTTTACCGGCCACTGATATCAGTGAAGGCTTAGTTGCGAACGACGTTCGCACCCGTGACGAAAGAAAACGCGTTTTCCCCGAAAACCCCATTAATTCCCGCAGACAACGTCCCCTTCACCGATTCACGCAGGCGGAATGCTGCTGTCTGCCATTTAAAAATAAGGCGTTACAGATGAATTCAACCATTTTTACAGCTCATTGCCAGGCCTGGCTTGATGACCTTACCCGGTTGCATGTCACCCATGGGCTCTGTCGGCCTGAAATCAAAAAGTGGCACAGGCTGACCATGACGACCTGCCCGTTACCGGGTGATTTTACCGACCTACTCATTATTCCTCAGTTTTTACTGGAGGCTGTGCAGGCTGGCACTGTGGAAGAAGAATCCGTCCCGGGACGCATTATCAAGCGTGCTGAGGGGATTCCACTGATGAGTATGCTGCGCAGTGAATGTTACCGGCTGGGATTGAGCGCCCTTGCTGAACAGTTGCAGCTTTTAATCCGCCAGTATCCACAGCCCGGTATACGTGAATCGCTGACGCTACTGTGTTGGTGTGAACTGGTGGGTGGGATTGATCTGGGAGCATGGTACGCATTGCATTTGCCACTCCCCCACACACTGAAAAAGTGGATCAGCACACGACAAAAAAAGTTCAGTTGTCTGACAGCACTGACTAAAGAATACATTCGTATCAGTAAACCACTCTGAGGGCATGGAGCATGCACATTCAGAAATGCTATATCGCACAGCGCAAAACGGGTGAGATTTTCGCTATCAGCCAGCTTAACTCAACCGGGGACGAATGGTTCTGTCACCACTGCCAGTGCCCGTTGATTTTCCATTCGTCCACCAGAGCATCACCGCCCTGGTTTGAACATGATATTCCCAATGGACAACCGGAAGCGCTGCTACAGTGCCCTTACCTGGCACCAGCCAATGGGAAGTCTTCTGCCGTAGAGAAACTCCAGCAACTCGTGACACAGTTGCCCCCGGTTATGACGACCACCCGGTGGCGATGCACGATGTGCGGCCTGTCGTATGGCGGTGAGAAACGGTGCCCTCAGTGCAGAACGGGGATATACAGCCGGGAGGAATGAACAGAGTATTCGGACTCACGAACCACCAGTGCTTTACCGCTCGCAAAGAGGGTGTCACCAGGGGCATTTTAATTTCGGTTAATTAATATAATTAATACTCACTCCCTGTCTGTAATCTATTTTTTCTTTGCAGTCTGTAACCCAATAATCCCTGACGTTTGTTCCCTGTAATTCCCCCCACTCTCAGTATCCCATTGCTGCGTATGCAACACGCAGCATGTTGACTGCTGTATGGCGCACAGACACGACTACCACGATGCCCGCTTCAGGGCGTCGCTACTCTCCCACATATCCATTCAAACTGATCCTGTCCTCAGCGATCAGGAGGTCACGCTATGAAAAAACGCACCTGGGAACCGGACTGGTTTCTGAAATCTGTTCTTGATTCGCATATTAATGCGATGGTTAATCGCTATTCCTGCCTGAGGGTAATACGGCTGGATCTTTTCTATCGAAATAATACCGTTAAATATCGCCACCCGGATCACCGCCAGTTGGAGCCTGACGTCCGTCAACTCATGGATATGATGATGAGTATGTCCGCAGTGGTGGGTTATTTCTGGGTAATTGAATGGACCGAGGATCACCTGTTCCATGCGCATGTGGCTTTCTGGCTGGATGGTAATAAGACTCAGAAGCCCTTTTTCTGGATGGAGAAGGCCGGGGCATGCTGGCGTGAAATCACGGAACATGACGGCTGTTACTATCGTTGTGAACATAAACCGAACTACGAATCCGATATCAATATACCGGTGCACTACAGCGATCCGGGAAGCATTACCAACATGCGCCAGGTACTGGAGTACATGACCAAGATTGAACAGAAGAATGATTTATTACTGTACGGGTGCAACGAAGTACCCGATCGCCCATTAACCGGACGTCCCCGAACCGGTACAGAGGAACGGATTATCTGAGCTTATTTACGTCATCTTCCCATCGTTTGAACCACCGCATCTCTTGTTAATTCTTATCCCTCACACTTAACACATATGGCGTCTGTCTGCCCTTGCGGGACGGCTTACGCCTGCGTGTTGTCTGACAGGAACCTGAAATATGTTTGCCAAATCTTTTATCGCTCTCGACGGTAACGGTCGCCTGACCGGTGCCCGTACTGCGCAAACTGCACTCTACGACCGCTACACCTGCCATTTTTGCAACAGCGCACTGCAATACCATCCTGAGTACGAAACTGAGCGTCCGTGGTTTGAGCACATCGAAGCGGGCCTTACCGATAATGGTCAGCAACATTGCCCTTATGTGAAACTTGATGCGGGTGAAAGTCAATTAACCAGACGGCTACAGCGCTTCCTCCCCAATGTTATCCCCAGAGTCAGTAAAGCCGACTGGCAGTGCACACAATGCAAGACCAATTACTATGGTGAACGATACTGCCTGATTTGTCGTACTGGAAACTTCAGCCTTCCAGCAACTGTGGCAACATGAGAATGCTGAGGTTTTTTCTTGTCGCCAATCTTTAAACCATTAAGTGGGAGCCACGCGCAGCGATCAATGTTGGGCAGTGGCCGGCGATAACCCGCAATTTAGTTGCATACTCAGCCTGCACATAGGCTCACACTCGAAAACAGCCCGGATTAAGCTCGACCGGAATATTTTTGTCTATCAATAGAGTAGTGGTAACTAACTCAGAAATGCTAGGAAATCCTGGTTCTTATTGTTACTGTATAACAAAAAATGAGGTCACCATGAAAACTACGTTATACAAAGATTTCACCTTTGAAGCTGCACACCGTCTTCCCAATGTTCCGGAAGGCCATAAATGCGGCCGCTTACACGGCCACTCTTTTGTCGTGCGCCTTGAGATTACCGGTGAAGTGGATAAGCATACCGGTTGGATTATCGATTTTGCCGAACTAAAAGCAATTTTTAAACCGACTTTAGATAGGCTGGATCATTACTATCTCAATGACATTCCAGGCTTGGAAAACCCCACCAGCGAAGTGCTTGCTGAATGGATTTGGAATCAGATTAAGACACAACTCCCGATCCTTAGCGCAGTTGTCGTGAAAGAGACATGCTCCGCAGGCTGCATCTACCGTGGTGAATAACAATAAAGAATAGCAGAAGCTATTCCTTATTTGCTGTTTACCCCAGTGCACTGACGAAGGCGGCGATCATACTCGACGCCCCTTTACCTGAGGGATAGATTATCTCTTTGCGATAATCCGTCACGGTATAGAACGCCTGATGCTTTGAGCTGCCGCTGGCGAAGATAAAGTATTCAGCTTTTTCCGCCAGGTTCACCAGCGCCGGAGTAGCGACGTGATCGTGGTTGAGTTCCACTCGTAGCCCTGGATAAAGCTGAAGCAACGCCTCTTTCCCACGTCTTGCCGCCCCTTCCATCAGGCTATAAATCGCCAACGTTTTACCACTGAGATCGCGATGAAGCGAAGACGCTACACCCGGCGTATTATCCTCTTCCGGGAAAGCATGTCCCGCATGTTCGCCGAGATAGAGCCTTTCCACCAAGCGTGCAGAAAGTTGCATGCTGACATCCAGACGCTCCCAGCGCTGCTTGAGCAACTCCTGCAAGGTGACCCAGAAACCTAATCTGGCGGCATCGTCAGCCGTGACTTTATCATAAAGAAGTTCAGCAATATCAAGTGAGTAGCCCAAGGTTCTTACCGACAGGTTTTCAGAGCACAGCATTGCCACCGATTCAATTGCGGACGCATATTCCTCGCGGGTGAAGGTACCGGAAAGGAATTTATCCAGAATCATTCCACCGAGACGCACATCCTCCTCTGAGCGAATATCCTCAACGGCCAGCAGCATAAGCCAGTCCGGCCACAAGGAGGCAGATACCTGAACGTCATATTCTTCCAGCCAGTTCAGAAAGGTTGGCAGTACGTCTCGTAAAACTTTGCTCAACTGGGCGTTGGACTGCTGCTCCAGCAGCGCCTGCCACTGCGTTTCGTTGAAGGTTGACGGCGTCCAGTCCATGTAGTGAACGGTCGCCTGCTGGCGCAGTGATTCAAACCGTTCGGATTCCGTAGCCTGTTGTATATCTGCAAGCCAGCGGCTCCAGCCATAGTCTTGTGGTTCACAGCGTTTTTTCAGCGCCTGCCACGCCTCCCAGAGTTTGGGTATTTTTTGCAATGCCTGTCGTGTTGCTTCAGGCATCGCCGCCAGTTGTGCGTAGATCTCACTTTCGCGCTCAGCGTCCGCCAGTAGCGCTTCAAGTAACAAATCGGTCGCGTTTTCAAGGCTTATCAGCATGACAACCGGCGCCTGGATCAACGCCTGTTCTTCCGCTTCTATCGGCGCGGGCAGCGAACTTGCGCCTGTCACCCACCCCTCGACCTGCTGTATCCAGTCAGGATCTAATAGAGGCGACGCCGTTTGCCATTCGTCGATCCCCAGCAGCGCGGCCCCCATGGTCCACATTTGCCAGTCAGGCAGAAAACTCGCCTGATGAGCAAAGCGGGGCTTATGCTTGTACAGCGGCAATAAGCCCAGCACCAGTCGCCTTGCATCCTCACGCCTGTCCAGCGGGAAGTGCGCATCGCGGATGGCGTTAAGCATTAAATGGCCAGAGGATCGCAACAGCAGGCGCTGGATACGCTCCGGCACCCGACCGCGCAACAATACTTCCAGCCGAGGGTGGTTGAGAATCGAGTCCCATTTTGCCGAAGCCGCCATCCCCTGTAGCTCAAGAAACAGGAGATTAAGAGAAGAAAGCATCTGATTTCCGCGTAACTCTTCCAGATACTGTTCGGCAATCTTGCCATCGCGAGCGTGGCATGCTGTGTAGAAATCTCTGAGGATTCGTCCAGTTTGCCGACTGACCAGCGAATGTAAGACGGGTCTCTGATGATAAAGATCCATCACCATTTGCAGCATGGCGTAGACCCGTTTCATTCGGGCTATCTGCCATTCTTTTACCTGTTGCGGCGATCCATCCGGCACCGGTAAAAAGTCAAAGGTCAGAATTCCGTCCGGAGATTTATCCAGAAGCAACTGTTCCCCTGGATCGTTAGTGTGATAGAGGGATCTGATATCCGCATTAGTGTCGGCGGAGCCCAGCGCCGCGGTCAAAATGCGCCGTAATTCGTCCAGGCTTCTCGCATTCTCTGCCAGAGCATAAAACACCGTTTTTCCCGTTCGCGTAGAAGGAACGATGCAGGGCATCCGTTGCGCAGCGGCCCGCTGAATCAGCGTGTTCATTTGTTGGATGCTATAACCGCCCTGCATCGCCCTGTCATAATCCAGATGTTTATCTTCAGCGTAAAAGTTTTTCAGCCAATCTGCACACATCAGAACGCTTCCTGTGATCCACTAAAAAGATACTGACTTTCAAATTCGGCCATCGCTTCACCGATCATATGCGAATCGCAGTTCAGTTCTACAAATTCTTCATTTCGATTGACGCCACTCCGGGTAAAATTCATAGAGCCCTTCAGGAAGACGTTAGGCGTCAAAAAACCTTTTGTATGCAGCTGGTTACGCCATTCCAGACGAAAATTCGCAAAGCTGCTCAGGCGCTTTTCCAATGCTTTTACAAAGATACGGTTCATAGGGTCGTCGCGGGTCACCAGCGAAAGCGGCGCACCGTTATTCGCCGCACAGGCTAGCAGTTCAATGAAATCCATCTCCCGGCCTCCCCATGCAGGATCAATGCTGTCCCAATGGCCTGAGCGATTGTCCAGTAGTGGGAAGTTACTCACCCACGGCGAAACCAGCCAGATTGGCTCTGGCTGCATAATCAGAGCAACAAGCTGGGCGCTGAGGACTTCTCGCAACTGCCGTTGCCCTGCGGAGCCATGTAAAAAAATCTGCCGCTGTTTTGCTCGTCCGATCATTGCATCGCCTCCGCCAGTTCAATACGCAATATGAGCAAATCCTGCTCACGGCGGACTTCACCGAGACGCGGATACAGCAGCAGTCCCAAATGATCGATGGGTTCAATTTGCACGGTGGTAATGACCTGATGTAATTGATTTCGCTGCTGGCGAGTGAGGATCAGCTCCGCACGACCGCCTTTACGCAGCGCCGCATGCAAATGCCCAAGCCAGTCATCGTCAAGAGCAATCTTTTCGATTTGTTCGCTAAATAACGCGCCAGCAAGCAGACGCTCGGTTGTGACTTTGCGCGAGCAAAACATATTGTAAAAGCCGAGCTCAGCCTGGCGGATCGTGTAGCCACGCGGCCAGAGCAGGTTTTGGTTCCGGCACTGCGCGTTAAACACGACGGAAGCATCGGTTTCCACACTAAGCGCGTTCACCGCCAGCGCGTGTGCCATGGTGTTCATACTGAACTCAATACCCGCGCTCACTTCAAGCGACGACCAGTCCGACAGTAACTGATAAAGCTGGGTGTCTGTGTCATCGCTGCTGCCCGCCCGCAGAATCCGCGAGTACAGCACCGTGGTAAAGCTGTGGGAAAGGCGCAGACCGCGCTGTGAAAGCCGCAAATGCAGATTCTTGTTAGCCTCCCGCCGGGCGTCCATGTTGCTGGCTTCACGTACGGCTGAGATCGCCATACGAAGCGCCTCATCCGTTTGCAGCATCTGCAACACAGTTCGCAGATCGTAATCGATCTGCTCGTAGTCGCTGGCTGAAAGATTACGCACCAGCACATTGAGGAAGGAGACAGGATCTTCTGCCCACTTCTGCTGTAAACGAATCAGAATACCGCTACCACCAGACTCCATTTCACAGAGCCAGATCTCCAGCCATTCAGCGCCCTTGTCGGGATCGCTCATCCAAAAGGAGTCTGTCACCACCGCCCGCTCATCAACGTCTGGAAGCAGCGTGCTTAGCGTTTGCTGCACACCCGCAGCCAAGGTATCCGCTAATACCTGGCGTGCCCATTCAACAAAACCGTCGATTTCAGCCAGGGGTTTCCAGAGCGCCTGCGCGCAGTTCAGCAGCAGTTGCTGTATTTCCGGTCGCTGAAGAAGTTTGTTGAGGCCAATCTGTAGCGCCTGGTCAGTGCCTGCTTCATTGTCGGTATCCGGCTGGAACAGGCTGGCCGGGATCTCTGCCAGCCTTTCTACCCCTCTTTCGGAGGCCATTTCTCGTAATGCCGACTCAACCGAGGAGTGAGCGCCGTTTGCCAGTGTCTCCGCAAGCTGAGCCATAAAACATTCAATGGCCCAGTCCGCGTTGAAGCTGTCAAATTCAAATTCCGGCGACTGTCTTACAAGATGTTGAAAATAAACGGGGCGCATGCCTCGCTGAATTTCTTCCTGATGCAGCAGACCAAGCACATCATCACAGGTGAGGTTAAAACGCAGGCGCATTGCATCCACCCATTGACGACTTCCTACGCCAACCTGTTCCTCGCCATTAACCCAGGTGAAATCAACGTGAGCCCGCTCCTTATTCCTGAACCGAAGCGACGCCTGCGATCCGGTAGAAAAGCGGACCAGTTCCAGCGGGGTCATATGCTGGTGGTTGTAGAACGTGACATCACTCAGCGTGTGCTTCCAGGGTCCCTTCGGCACCTCGTCTGGCGTAGCAATAGCGGGGTTAATGACGTTGAGTACCCATTGCAGTTGCGCATTACTTTTATCATTTATACGGCGAATGTCGGCCCGGGTGGTCATGACCTTCGACGGTTTAACAACCTTGATGGTTTTTCCCTGATAGTCAACTTCACACTCGTTTTGCCAGCTATCACCGAACGCATCGCTTATCTGGAAATCAACGAATTGCCGCCCTTCCCCTGCCATCGGCTCGTAGGATTGTGGCACCAGCCAGTCGGTACTTTTGTTCGATTTGACGGCATAGCGTTTAGAGAGTCGCCCAGGCGCAAATTCACGTATTCCCTGCCAGAAAGAGAGAGTTTCCCAGTGGTCTTCATCGTCAAATCCACGCTTCAGGCGAATGTCCAGTTCCGGCAAATTCAGCTCGCTAAACAGGTTCTGCGGGATGTATTCCGGGGCGGGTGAATTGCTCCGGTGCTGTTCGCCCTCGCCATTCGGCTGATTCGGGCGCAGTCCGGCCCACTCCACGCCGTTAACCGACCAGCGAGTTCTGAGGTTACGTAGTATGGTTGGGAGAAACTCAAACATGACCGAGCGCGGCGGGCTCCAGAGGATATTCTGCACCGCGTCGTCAGATAATTGCAGGGCGTCCTGAAGGTAGCGCGTCAACTCGTTCAGCCGTCTGCCGCCGCTCAGAACCTCCTCAATCAGCTTGATAAGCGGGCCATACATTCGGTCATATTTCAGCTGATTATGTTCAACTTTTTTCAACATGCCCCAGAGGTCTTTGAACTGCCCGACTTTGCTGATCCAGTCGAGGGTCGCCATAGCTGCCTGCATTTTCTGCACGTGCTGGTTGCCCAGCGGGAGGCCCTGACGTTTGATCTCCGGGCTCATCAGCCCTTCATAACGCTGGAACTCGACGCGATCGCGGCCAAACTCGGAAAGCACTACCAGCATCCAAGGACGCATGCCCCGTGGACGTCCGGCGCGACCTTTACGCTGTAAATAAGAGGCGACATCGTTAGGCGCTTTATGCTGAACAACAGCACCGACCAGCGGGTCGTTATATCCCACCTCGAGCGAAGAGGTAGCGACCACGACATCCGCTGATGCATCAACACCAGCATCCTGGCTCGACGTTCGGGAAATAGATTTGTTTTGCGCGAGGTCGTGACCAATCTCCATAGCCGCCTTCCAGTTCTGCCCCAGTTCGGTTTTAGACCGCTCAGGTGCAGTATCATCAAAGGGGCTGCGTAATACGGCCAACGGTGGGTGATCAATGCGCGACGCCCCTGGCCCCGTGACCCAGCCTTCGGCATCGCTGAGGTCATGGTACAGACGGTTGTTACCATCAAGAGTGTCGGTGAAGATGAAGGTTTTCTTACCCCACGTGCCTTTCGACTTATTCGCTTCACTATCCAACATGCGCGCCATCAGCATACTGGCCTGGATGGTGGTGGAGAGTAATGCCGTTTCAGAGACAGGATCGCCTCGCAGCGCCAGCAGGTACTCAGCCCCCTCTTCGATCATATCTTCCGCGTAGGGGTGGATCAGCGCAACCTGCTCTTCAGGTGCGCCCACCAGTTTGGCAAAGAAGTGCCGCGCGTCGGCAAGCGTTGCCGACAAGCCAACAAAATGCGGCAGGCAATCGGTGCGCTGCATCCAGCGCCGTAGCAACAGCGCAGTTTGAGCGCCGGTGGTTCCGCTGTAGGTATGGACCTCATCAAGCAGGACCAGCGTCGGGCCATAGCCCTCTCCGACGCCAAACAGATGATTACTCCAGGTGGAGTTCAACTGGAGATTCAGCATCTCCGTTGTGGTAAATAGAATATCCGGGGCATCGCCGCGATTTTGCTGCGCATCACGGGTGATCATGATTTCACTCTGATCCAATTGATGCTGGCACTGCGTACAGGTGAGCACCTCTCGCGCGTCAAATATGTCCTCACGACGCCAAATCAATGCCCCTCCGCACGCTTGCTTAGGATGATGCGGGTGGGGATGCTGGCATTTCATCAACCCGAACGGCAGCCCAACCTTACCCTTAACGTCTTTCCTCGACCATTCCGCTTTCACTGGCGTATCGCCAAAAAAGGCGCCGATTCGAATTTTTCGTCCGGCCGCCGTGAGCATATAGTCGTCAAGCTTGCGGCACTGTGAAAAAGTTTCAGCAAACTGGTCCTTTAGCAGTTCTTTTCGCGGATAGATAGCGAGGATACGCACCTTGCGCTCAGGGTTGCTGCAAATCTCCTCGGCAAGACGGGTCAGCGCAGGCAGGTAAAACGACAGCGTTTTACCGCTACCGGTACCGGCACAAATAATGGTTCCGCTGGCCGTGTCGCTTTTCACCTTGTGATCCTGCCAGCACTGCATAATGCGTTCGGTAGATCGCACCTGAAAACCCGCCAGCAGGAAGGACTTATCTGACGCCAGCGCTTGGCGCATAATGTCACAAACGCGCTCGCTTAATTTCAGCTGCTTTTTCCAGCCAGTAATCAGCGTGGTCGGTTCGTAAATGCGATCGGGATAAGTGCGCGGCCGGCGAATAAAGCGATAGTCCGATACCAGCGTTTTGCTCTGGTCCAGCTTTTGCCCATGCATCCACTGGCGCAAGTTACGTAAGAGATGGACCGTCTCCCCCATTCGGGTTCGCCAGACAGGCATGCCGCTGAGGTGCGGCACTTGGATCAGCATGGCGGCGTCTAGCATCGCCAATTGTGTATTATCACATTCCTCATCGGTCGGAGTGCGTTTAAAAACAACGCCCAACTCTCTTCTGATGTGAGTCAGTAACTCTTCTTCACTGAAGAAGCCACCTGTGTCTCCCCACACCAGCAATGTATTTTCCTCTGCTTCAAGAGCGTCGAGGACGTGATGCAGCACAGCAGTAGTGATTTCACTCATCCCAGTAAACCTTTGCGCATCACATTGAATGAGTTCAGCATTTCTTTTTCCGCCAGCCAGCTAAGGACTTCAGGCGTCAGCAAAGTCAACGGTGCGCGATTGCTATTATTGAGCGCCTGGAAAAAATCAAGGACGCAGGCTGGCGCTTTAAAATCCATTTTGCCTTTTAACTCGACCATTTCATCACAGTACTGCTGTAGTTTTTTAATCACAATGGGATTAGCGGGCCCCATCATTTTCTGATGATTGAACCCATCAAGAGCCGTTCGGTACTCGTTGTAGATACGAATGAGCCCCAACGTCTTTTGCTGTTCAAGGAAGACAGTTTCCAGCATCTGTTGGCTTTCAAGATTGTGGATGAATGCCTGCCAGTTACTATCAATTTTATCTGCAAATTTCGACTGGACGGCCATCAGCGCATTGAGCGTCTCGCCTAATCCCCCTTTTTGCTGAGCCTCATCGGCCATATGCTGGTATTTTTCCGCAAATTCTTTCAGAGCGATTTCAGCGTCATAAATCGCCGCTTTTTCATGGCTATCAAGAGTGATTTGCGACAACGGTGAAGGCAGTTGAGTAATGACATCAAGCTGAGTTGCCGTCTCCTTTAAAGATGAAGCAACGTTGTGCAAATCGTCGCGAATTTGCCGGTACTTTTCGTAAACATTATCTTCTTGTTTCACCTGCTTCTTCAGTTGAAAATCCTTGCGAAGTTGGATGAGTTGCTGCTTAAGCGTGTTCATCGCTACCTCCTGCATTCTCTTTGAGGATCTGAAGATCCTGCATCATCTCCATCAGGACTCTGTCAATTTGCACGCGACACTCACTGATTCGGTGACCACCTTTATCCTGGTTGTACCCCGTAATCGCACTAAAGGTTTGCTTACAAATCTTTTGCCACCGCTGCAGAGTATCTGTAAAACGCTTGAGTAATTTTCCATCTAAATCGCAAAGCAACTGCCACAAAGCAAGTGGTTCTTCTTTCTGCGTAATGCTTCGTAATTTGAGGATCATTGCCCACGTGCCACCTTCTTTTAAAGCACTTAGTTCTGCTTGCAGCGTACTGCAGTCCACCTCAGCATTAACCGGATAGTCACCTTCTTCACGTAACTCTTCCAACAACGATACGGCATCCTCGATAAGTTGAGCGAATGCCTCACTGTTTTCGCAATCAGAGAAATACGTGACCTCGGTCAGCGTTGACGCAATCTCTCTTACCGTTCTGTTCGCCGCCTGCTCTATCCTGCTGTCTGCTGGTTGTTTCAGGGCCTCCAGCACCATTTTCTGCACAATATCGCCTTCCAGTGCATGATCGTTTGGGGCATAGAGATTTAGCCATTTCGACTTCACCTCCTCCCACTTATCAAGAGCGTCAGAGCGTACTTTGGCAATGCTCTCTGTGGCGGCAGATTTATGTTGGCCGATCAATGCCTCTTTGTTCATTAGCAATTGATTCAGCACCTCTTTGGAGGTCGCATTCGGTTTGATAATGCCAAGGGCCCGGGCCAACTGCAGATGTTCAGTCAGTATCATCCCCTGATTTTCACGCTTGCTGCGCAGGAGTTCAGTGAGAGCGTAGGGCACCCAACGGTCAGCAAAGGACTGTATAACCAGATAATCTTCCGCAGCTTTCGAATAAGTCCAGTCCGGACCATTTTTTTTGTCCATATAGAGCCCGAAACGTGCAAGGGCCATCGATACCTCAGTTATCCAGACTGACCGTTTCTTATACTCCGCCTCGGAGACAAAATTCACTACCTGTTTCAGCCTGTTACCGTGCGCATTTGGGACATTAATGTTAACGAAATTCCCACTGCGAATATCGGGCTTAAACTTCGCACCATACCAGTCAGCATTGGCGTGCTGGTCATAAATCATTGCCAGCGAGTTACGGATATATTTCGCCGTATCCTGATCGAGTAATACATCTTTCAGTATCCAGTCGGAAACGCTGGCCTCCATCTTGTAAACACGTGCTTCGAGGGGATCAACAGGCTCAACCGATTCTTGCGGAACAGGGTTTGGCTTCACCGTTTTCGCACTGACAGGCTCGATTTTTCGTCCAACCGTTGCAGCATTACCGGGGTTGATCGCGCCTTTCTCAGTCGACGCGAGTTCGTTTGCCAAATCATTGAGGCCAAAGCAGCGCACAACCGCAGGAGGCAATGCGGTAGCAAGGGCGGGACCATTGTCTGCCGGATATCCCCAAATAGCCGCGACGGTTTCAGAGCGGTCCTGCTCCGCCAACGTTTTTCGACTCAGCCAGGTTCGCAGCCCATGAGGTGCGGTAATGCCATCAAGTTGCGGAGGCGGAAACCGTCCTTCTTGTGCCATAACCCGATAGTTGAACAAGATGTTTAACAGGATTTTGTTAAGGATGATTCTGGGATTAAATTTTATGCCCTTATTACCATCGCCACAGTGAACATCCGCCAGCGCATGAATTGCGCGTTCATTAAAGGGAAAAAGCGCATAGCCCAGAGAGCTGTAGCCAAAAGCATCAATACCCTCAATGGCTTCAGCATGCTGATCCCAGTTTGGCACCCAGTTCGTATCGCTGGTACGTTTTTTCCAGAACTCGAGCAAAGACTTATCCCCAAAACGCGCGGCATTGATATAGCGACTGCAAAAGTCGACAATCCGCTGCCGCGTCTCTGAACGCTCACCTACAACCTCTTCGATCCGCCATTCACCTTTCGCACGGTCACGCATACCCTGGCGACGACGGTTATATCCCTGATAACCTTCAGTCGTCGCAAAGGCCGAGCACACCGGACAAAGCACTTCTTCACCATCGCGCGTCCCCTCACGCTCCAGGCTGTCGATAAGCACATCTTCAATAGCGGTGATCAGAGACATATCTTCCACCAGCACCATCAGGGTCATTCCCCGTTCATGCAATGCTTTTCGAATCTGTAGAAATAGATCGGAAAAGCTGCGCCCCCGGAAATTAAACAGCTGATTAAAAAGGGTTTGTGCTGCTTTACCGAGCACCAGGTTCAGAATATCAGCGGCTTCCTGCCGACCAGGTTCATGCGTATTGAGTCGCGTCCGACTGATATACGAACGCGTCGGAAGGCTCAGATCACTTAGGTGTATTTGGAAATCAAGATCGCTGGCTTTAAGTTGCTGTTCACCCTCTTCAAGTTCATCGCTGTTTGCGCCACTGATCAGACGGCTGGCGAAACGGAACAGGCACTGTTCTTCCTTTAGTAAGAACTGTTTGAAATAAGCGTCGTTGATCAGCGTCGGCAGGGCATTTTCTGCGGCATGAATATTGATTTTCTTTAACTCAGAGGACTTCTTGCGCAGTGCATTCTGCTGCTCCGGGCTTGCTTCCGCCGCTTCCTGCTTAAGCTGCTCATAATCAGCGCTTGAACGCGCATGAAGATCGCGAAGCTCTTGCCCCATCAACATCAAAAGCCATTCAGCGATCTCTTTGGATGAGCGTTTATCGCTGACCTTGTTGATATCCTCACGCGCTTCATCAAAAATTTCGCCCTCAAGCCCTTCCAGTAAAAGCTCAAGTACTTCCCGTAGGCTTGCACTTTTGGGTATACGGACAATATGCCACTGTTTATTTTTAAATTCAGGGCGCAGGCGCAGGTTCGCATCCAGCCAACGGATAATATGGGACTTCCCTACCCCTGTGTTGCCTATGATTGGCAGTGGGCGCTGCACTTCCAGAAAGTGTTTTAGCAACTGCTCTTCCGTTTCATACGCCAACGGACTGCCGTCGGTATTCATTCGTAAGATTCGGGCTGGCTCATGAACGGCCAGCAGCGTATGGTCCGAAAGCTCTTCCGCCTCGGTACGAATGCACTGTCTGATGTTCGGTAAAGACGGCCAATATTCCAGCATTTTCATTTTAAAAGCTCCCCAGGGCTAATGGCGCTTATCCGTTGGGTATTACCGTCCGGCCCGGTTAACAATAGCGCCTGATGATCATCAGCCCTAATCTCAAACTTTATCTTCAGTGCCAGCTCAAGACGCACCAGCGCCTGACTCAGAGAGGCGCTCAAATGTAATGGTTCTTTCGGTGTCCAGTTATCTGCCGTAATCATTGGTTCAACCTGCTGACGATAGCTTCCGCCATCGATCATCGGTAAGACTTCTGCAAGCCGGGATATGAAGTCAATTGCGGGAAGGTTGCTGTGGTTCTCCAGCACACGGTCTAGTACGCCCTCAATAGCTCGCGTCGGATCAACCAGATATCCATCCATAAATGGCTCAACAAAACCGAGGAAAAAAGCAAATTCAAGGAACGTTGTCGCTTCATTTGATAAGTTGATCTGGCGACGTACGCCTTCGTTGTTCGAATCCTTGAGCAGCGGTCCAACGCCTCCCGTGACACTCTCTTTTGTCAGCGTGCTCTTGCCGATGAAGGCAAAATTATCCTGCGCAAGCAACGCGGTGATACTGAGTAGGAAAGGCTGTCCACGGGTGCCTTCCAGCAATGACTCTTTTGGCTCGTTTGTTATCAATGTGCGTAATACGCGGCTCGGCAGATTGCGCTCATTCGCGAGTGGAGTATGTCGGGAAATACCCGCCTCAGTCTGCTGCCATAGCCCTTCTTCCAACCAGAAATCCAGGTTCTTCCGAAAACGATCCGCACCAATATCGGATTGCGGCAGCGCCTGGGGACGCAGCAGTTCAACCAAATCTTCATGCAAAATCGGTTTTCCTCCACGGCGATTGAGGACCCTATCAATTGTGCAGATCAAGCGAATCTGGCTACCCGGATGGGCGTTATTAATGATTGCCACTGCTTAAACTCCTTATAAATTGGTCCAGCGTACGAGCTCTGGGATCACTCTCCCACCACAGCCTTCCCCGAACGTTTTTTTCAGGGAGCGTCTCTGGGGCCACAATGATTCGTTTGATATCACTAAACGGGTCAAGTTCTGGCAGGCTCTCTCCGGGCAGGACAAGTACCAGTTCATTCCAGTTTGTCGAGGGATCGTCATGTGAAAGCGCGCACCAGAATGGCACGCTCTTATAAAGTTGTTGGCTTAATTGGGATAGTACGGTCGAGCTTGCGCGGATGGCCTGAATCTCACGTGTGACTAGCAAACGTGCGATCCAGTCGATCCACTGGCGAAGCAGCAAAGCAGAGGATCGGGCCGGAGGGTAATAAATACGCATATCGCTACCGATGCGCTCGCGTTCTTCGCCAGAAATCAAATATGCATTCAAGCCCAGCGTAGGCGTATATGCTGACAACGCCTGAGAGCGACAACCTGGGCAACCACCACAAGCCAGTTCTGGGGCGTAACCATCAAGCGTGTAGAACGATTCAAGGACACTACATAGCGGATTTTCCTGATGATTCAACCAATCTTCAAGCACCTGAAACCCTTTTTGCCGGGCACGCAACTCTCTGGAACGCAGTTCTTTTAACGTGCCATTCCACTCCTGCACATCAAGATGACCTTCACGATGGAGTTTGACGCCAATATGGCTGAAATAATGGTTAAAGTACTGTTCTACCTTCGCATCGTCCACATTATCTGAGGCAAACTGTTCGAGATCCGGTGCAGCAAAATGCAGACTCAAGAAGCCGGCACGTTGGAGCATGAGGAGTGTGCGCCAGTTCCACGCGACATTAGCACGAGAATCAATTTTGATGCTGTCGTGCTTGGTATCCAGATAAACTGAGAAATAACCGGGTGATTCCGATTCCCGGTTCTGATGCATTTTTTGCCAACGTAGAAACCCTTTTTTTGCACCGATAAGGTTATCGCGGTTAAGGTGACGAGCCAAAGAGATCTGATCGTCCCTATAAATGAGTTGTGCTACTGAAGCATAGCCGTCACGCCCTCCACGCCCGCTCTCCTGATAGAGACGGTCGATGTTTTCCGGGACGGTAACATGCAGCACCGCGCGTACGTTGTTTTTATCCATCCCGACGCCAAATGCAGAGGTCGCAACCATGATATCAACGTTATCCTCAGCCCAGTCGGCTATCTGCTTTTCTCTCTGGCGTGGAGATACTTTACCGTGGACCAACCCGCAGCGCTTATAGCCGGCTTTGAGCAAATACTGGTGCCAGTCGATGGCGTCCTCGACCGTCGTAACGTAAAGGATCAACGGCCGCGGTAGCGTTGAAATCGCATCTTCCACCTGCCGACGATGATCTTCACGATCGTCCGCTTTGCTGACGTACCACATAGGCTCTGGTCGCAGGAAACTGCCGTTAACTTCAACGATCGCCTGAGGGTTATCACCGGCAAAGAGCTCTTTAAGGGTATTGAGCGTTGCCTGACTCCACGTCGCGGAAAGAAGTACCGTGCGAATGCTCGCCTTACTCACTTCCACCAATGATTTTACCAACGGCGCAAGCAGTTGGAATTCCGGCCGGAATTCCGCACCCCATTGATCGATAAGATGGGCTTCGTCCACGACCAGGGCGCCAATCATTTTCCGCTTGGCCAGT
Organism: Citrobacter sp. Cf088; assembly: GCF_030334295.1. Lineage (NCBI taxonomy): Bacteria > Pseudomonadati > Pseudomonadota > Gammaproteobacteria > Enterobacterales > Enterobacteriaceae > Citrobacter > Citrobacter sp. Cf088. The sequence goes on along the minus strand of NZ_JAOWEE010000054.1, from coordinate 171,004 downwards.
GAAAATAGAAGCAATAGCAGCGAACCACTGGATGCCGCCTCCGGTGAACAAAACAGTAACCTTTGTTTACCGGCTTTGATACGGGCCTTAATCGCCTCGCGTGCCTCTGGTGTTTGCCCAGAGTGCCAAGTGTATTCGCCACCATGGTCGGCGTTTGCCTGCAGTAACATGGACTGAGCGCGCTGAGCCTGCTCAATAGCAAGGCTGATAGTCGGAACAATCACCAGTGTCAGTTGACTTGCGGGAGTTGCCAGCATCAGAGAATGGATAATGAACGTCTTACCAGCCCCCGTTGGCAGGTTAATAAACAAAAAACAGTCTTTATCACTCGTCAACACCGTGCGTACAGCAAGCTGCTGCCCAACAGATGTGTAATGAGTGTATTTAGTGTCATTCAACAGAATCGGTAACAACGTATCCAGCGGCGGGGTCTGGAGCAGACGTCTTTTCTCCTTTCGCCACACTGCCAATAACTCTGGCGCGATCTGTAATGCGTTCTCGTCTAACAGAACCTCACCAGGATAATCCCGGCTGCGCCGTAGGCCAGCACGCAGTAAATCCTCTGATAAGATTCGCTCTTTGAGCGGCAGCCGCAACGGCAGAAGCCCATGAGCTCGGGCACATTGTAAAGCGTCATAATAGCCATGTAATCGGTCTGAGATCCCCGCGCCTGCATCGTTCAGACATCGCCAGAGACGATAGAAAAACTGACCGTCATCCTGATGGATTACAAAATTATTGTCCTGACACTCGTCCATCGCGAGTAGCTCACGGAGTTGCCTCCATTGGAATTCCATTCTTTACTCCATCTGGAAAGTCTCTTTGCTGCACAAAATTATCGCCTTCACCGCCATCAACTGGTGCCCAATAGGCAATACGTCACTCGAAGGGTAGCGAATTTGCTGACGCTGCTTCGCTTTTTCTGTTAACTCCAGCACCGTATTTTTCCAGGCTTCGGGATCAAACCAACGCGTCATCTGTGGCCATACATCGGTTCGCAGGTTCATATCTTCGTAGAGCACAGTCCCTTTTTTATCGTACGGTTTTTCCAAAACAGCGATAATCTTTTCATCAACTTCGCGACCATTAGCATCGAGCCAGAAGGTTTCCAGCCGCGGGGCAAAACGCTCATCTCCCTGACGTTGAGCTACCAGCTTATTATCGCCATCCAGGCTAGCGCTGCTTAACCATTGAAAATGGAAATAAAACTGTGGCGACGGGAGTTTAATCGTTTTCATCATGCGTAGGATCGCCATCGTCGTACCGCGAGGATCACTCTGCATAAGTTGCCAGACGGTATCCACGAAAGGTTGCCCGTAGCGGAGAGGATAAGTATTTTTGTGCAAACTAGCCTGGGTACGCGAGAGGGTCATGATTGCTGTAGAAGGAGGATAGCCCTCTGAAAAATCCAGTCCAAGCAAACAGTTGTCGATGAAAGTTTGCACATCAACGAGCGTGCGCCCCTTATATTCATCTCGTTCAAAGCGTAACCTGAACCCGGTTTTATCTTCCTCAATTTGTTGATTAAACTGGAGCGCTTTGGTGATCCATTGCAGCATGTCAAGCGCACGCTGTTCCGCATCATCTTCAGACTCCAGCAATGCCTCAGAAAATGCCTGTGAAGCAATGACCTCTTGCTCCATAGAAAGCAGGTTCTCCTGCTCAAACACTTTTTTACGCTCAACGGCTACGAACCCTTTTTCTCCCCCCAGGGCATCGATGGTAGTACTGATGACGGCAAGACCGCCCTCAAAATAACGCCGCCACATAGCCTCTATTTGCTCATCCAACACAAACTGCAGGCTGGCTACGCTTTGTCTGAACAGGTTAATGCCCTGATCTAAAAGCCTGGTCCACTCCGATGACAGGCCATCTCTTCCAGGCAGGATGACGAGGCTTTCTACCGGCTTGATGCCCCTTAAGTTGCCTGAGTAGCGGTTGAAGCGCCCAAGACGTTGCTCAAAACGGTTGAAATCGCGACTCAGGCTGTAATGAACGGCCAGACGATTTTTCCCATGAAGATTAAGGCCATCTTCCCCACGCCTGTCGCATATCAGCACCTGCCAGTGGTTGTTAAGCGCGTACTTATCCGGCGCGTGGCGGACGATTTTCCAAGTGGACTGTAGATCCAGCTTTGTGAAAAGATGAGCGGATTCCGCTTCTTCACTACAGAATATGACCGCTTTCCCTTCTTTGTGATTCGCAAACCATGCGTTAAGGGCGATCATCAATTGCTCGTCTTTTTGGCGTTGCTCTTGCTTCGCAATTGCCAGCGCTTGTTCAAGGTAATTTTGTTCATCTATGCTGGCGGGTCCCTGTTCCAGCGCTAAGCGTGCCCGACGTGAAAATGTCAGGGGACTGGTGAACAGCGCATCCACCCAATCGCTCAGATTCTCCGTGGTGATATGGCGATGCTTCTCAGGAGAATTTTTGGCACTAGAACGCCAGTCTTCAAGAAGTTCGTCTAAGGTGACATCTTCAGGCTTGACGGCCCAGTGCGCGATATTCAGCCCCGCTAACCCAGGGAAAAGCCAGGCAAGAGAAGGATCTTCGCGGCGGTTACGTAACAGTCGATGAAACAGACGGTAATGCTCACCTAACCAATTGCGAAGCGCCAAAATTTTCTCGCTACGCTCTTCGCCTTCTTCATCGGCGATAAAATCAACAAGCGGCCGCACCTCATCAATTAAACCCTGAAGTTCCTCATCATCAGGAAACTTTGCGGACAACTCCTCAAGACAGCTTTCGATAATCCCGTTGTCGTTTTCAGGCTGGAGCGCGGTATAGATCCCGCCAAGGCTCTCACGCTCTGCCACGCGTTGGATAAAATGCTCACAACCTGCCGGGTCCAGTGGCCAGGCTTCTTCATTGAGGCAATGCAACATCGCAAGAAAGTTCAGTTCGTTGCCATGCATCGGCGTCCCTGAGAGTAACAACACAATGCCCGTTTGATGGCAAAGTGTTGTCAAAGCGGTATATTGAGCGCGTTTAGCAACGTCTTCAGCCCAAGCGTGACGTGCGAGTTGGTGGGCTTCGTCCACCACAATCAACGTCGGCCCCCATGTTTGCATCAAGGAGTCGGTAATCTCATCATGGTTGCAAAGCCGGATTTGCCGCGTCCGCCCTCCTCCCATCATCACTTCACCTAATGCAAAGCGTCCGATCAACTCCTCACTCCACTGGCCTTTTAACGCTTGCGGCACGACTACCAAAACCCTGGCGTCGCGATTACATTCCAGAATATGCTCGCGGATGACCAGCCCCGCTTCGATGGTTTTGCCCAGTCCTACTTCGTCTGCCAACAGGTATTTGGGGTTTTGGTCCTGGAGAATTCGACGAACAACAGCAATCTGATGAGGCTCGACCTCAACGCGACTGCTGATCAACGAAGACATAGATCGGCATGCTGCACGCTGCTTAATCCACGCGCTGACAAATCGCTCGCGCAGAGGGTAAAAAAACGGAGCATCGTTTGAACGGGCAGCAAGAAAATGGGCTGGGTTCATTGCTAAGCCCTGCCCATAGTTGGGATAAAATATGTCTGCCAGATCCACAACGACATTCTGGCCAGAACGGATAATTATCAGATGCTTATTACCAGGCCTTGGTCCGCCATAGCGTCCGCGGCACCATAACCCACTTTCCGCCGATCGAAAGTAGACGGTACTTTCGTCATAAAGTTTTGCTGGCGCCAGCGTACAAATCTCTGCCATCTGGCGATTAACCTCTGATTCCAGAGGTGAAACAAACCATGCGATTTCAGCCTTTTCAGCTGAGTATAAACGCAGAATTTTAGCAATCCCACTAAATAACGGAGAAGTAACCAAGTCACCTTCTGATAATGTACCAGGTTGTGTAGTCATTGTATTTTTTCAGCCATGAAGGGAATCGTTGTTACGATCGGAAAAATAGCATTCCATAATGAAAAAATAATACACGTGAAAGATAAGTTTGATCAATTCAAGCAGACGATTGCCGCCAGCAAGAGGACTGAGAAGGTGTGATATAGTTCACATAACAAAAAAGACAATGAAATCAATCATACTTATGGATTGCAGCTCATGTTTTGAGATGAAAAATGAATACTATGCAGAAATAATCCCAACATGAGATTATTGCATTAACAATTAAAAAGCCCCCTATTAACAATAGAAGGCTTTTTATTTAACTTATGGATTAAATATCTGCATTTACGGTTTTCATATAGCTGGTTACTAAGTAATCAGTGACCAAAGATATATCTTTTGAAAGATTTTGCAGTTCATTCCATTTACGAATAACGGGCTGGCCATCAATGTCTGTTCCAAAGTTCCATACCCCGCTACTCCATGCGCAAAGCGGCTTAATTCGGTTTAACTCTTCGACAAAACGAGTATAGGAAGGGATCTCAGTCCAACCAGGTTCACCTTTATAGTCCTGATGTACATGATCGATTTCATCCATCAAGCTTCCAAGCGCAAGAATACCAACGCCATGTAACAAGCGGGAATAGCGAGGCTTTTTATCCCAGTCATCAGTAAACACGGTTTCCACAGCTGACCAGAAGTTGTTCAGCAGCTTCACCATCTTCCCTTCATCCCCCAACCCTGTCGCCGGATCACGGAAGCGATACAATGCTCCCTCACGAAGACTGGCATCAATCATTTTGATCATCGAGTTGTCAGCAATAACCCCATCAGGATTGGTCGCCGTTTTGATGCGCCCCGCAAGTGGACCTTCGCCGAAGTTCAGTCGTTGAGTCAGCAGTGAAGGAAACTTACGCATTTGCAGATCGGATGGCAGACGGCCGTGGGTATGCGGTGCCAGTTCGTATAACAACGTTTTGGGCAACGGTTTTGTGGAGTTAACCAGCATAAACTGTTCACGCTGTTCTTCTGCGTCATTAGCGATAAAAGCGGAGACCGGCATCATAAACGAGTCGATTTCCGCATCCCGCAAAGCAGCGGTACGTTGTTGACCATCCACAATAAACCCTGGCTTCTCAAAATCCTTATCTTCGGAGAAAGGTATCACCAGATGCCCCATGTCGCCATTATCTGTAAGCGGTTCAAAACGCACACGCTTATCAAAAGCGATAATCACCGGGTTTGGTATCATCGGATTTGCGCTCTCAATGTAGCGCTGAATTTCGCGAATATGGTTACGTACTTCTGGACGCTGATAACCAACCAAACTCTCTTCGCCGCGACGAATACGCGAAATCGCTGCAATTTTGCTGATCTGTTTACCTTCTATCGCAAGGCTATAGAGTTGCCTCTCCTCACCCTGTCGGATTCTCAGGGCGGGAACACGATATTCACTCATGACAGTTCCTCTGAGCGTAATGACAATGTGTGCTGTAAACGGTTGTACAACACCTGAATATTATGGAAACCGCGGCGACGGTTACGTTCTGCTCCGCGGAAAATGATGACGTTGATACCGATGGCCTGGCAAATATTGCACTGGCATTGTTTCCAGGGGCGTTCTCCCAGCGTGCGTTCATAATCCGCACGGATTTTGTCGGCCTCTTTTTCACCCGAATGCAGGCGTTCATAAGCCAGGACTGCATCAAGAGTCTTCTCAAGGGACAAAGCCCCTTTATCGTATTCGAACAGGGCATTCATGGCATCCTTTTCCAGATGCCGTGCAATATCCTGATCAATCACGCCAGATTTTATTTTGCGACTCAAACTTGGATTCGCATCAAACTGAGGGACACGCACAGCGGTATAGGCCGGGCCATCAAGCATATGGTAGTTATTTTTCCGATCTTTGAAAGCCTGCTGCAGAGGTGTAGTTGAGTCAATGCTGGTCACACCAAACTTGATAAAGTCGGCGAAACTCTCTGGACGGGCAATGCCAAGCAAGTGGACACGCGTATCACTTTTCAGCAACGGTTTAATCTCTTCGAGAGTCTCAAGGATCTGCGCCGTTTTCAACGGCACCATCCCCCCCATGGTGATATTTTTATATCCCATGGCCAGCAGAGCCTCTACAGACTGACGGTAGGAGGTTTTGCTCCATCCATGTGCAACGCCAAAGGCGGTGAAACAAGATCTTTGGGACTTGTTCAAAAACTCTTGAGCCAAGGTCAGCGTGATATCCTGGCGTCGGCGGCATTCAGCCAACACGTCACCACTGAATACTTCACCTGGCTTCTCATAGCCAAAGACGATGTGATCGAGAGAAACGCCATAGTTAAAGCGGGAAGTTTCGTAGAACTCAATTACCTCTTCCACACGGTATGGCGGGACGTCCTGGTTAACATAGGTGAAGGCTCCGCAATCACCCATAGTTTCCATATTTTCCGGCAGGCGGAAAAAGTGCTTCATTCCATTACGGAAGTAACGCAAACGCTGGGCACGAGTATATTTACTCTCACCACCGCCAAGACCATCTACTACAGCTTTAGAAACCAGCATACCATCGTAAGGATGAGGAAAAACCTCATGCGGATAATGATCGTCACGTTGACGCACGCGATGTTCGTTACGCGTTTCGCGGAAGAAGTCGAAACTGGGATCGATAAAATCCTGACTATCAGGGAAAAAATACTTTAGCTTCGACAACTTACTCTCCTGTGATGCCACTGCAAAGCCTCAAAAAACGGGGGATTCTACCATGAAACCCAGGCAAGTAGAATTAAGGTTTAGCTTCCATCAGGGCCTTAAACTCAGCCCGGAAACGTTTTTCCTCAAATGAATTTCCCGCGTCGCGAAACTCTCGCAACGCATGTGTTGCACTGATACCAGGTTTTTGTTGCATAAGCTTTAAAATGAAAGACTTAACTTCCGCTGGGCTGCGGCGAATTCCTTTTTTTACTTCACGCTCAGGTAACTCCTTGAGTTCTTCTACTAACTTTTGAGATAACTCATTTAAATCATTAAGTTGTTTTGACGTAAATTCCTTCACAATGTATTTTGCCACACTGATATTAAGCATGAGCATATTGCATCTTAACCACTGAGCCATATTTTGGTTGGTTTTGAAAAGATATGCAGTCAACCTGCCATTGATTTTTTTGGAAGTGATAATAAGCAGTTGTTTTTTTGCATCAACCAGATACTCAAGACCATTAATAATATCCAGTTCAATTGCATTAATATAATCTGGAGAACCACAGATAATATAATAGTCTTTTTTTCTTTTTTTCATTAACTCTACAATAGATGTAGGATGCTTAGATTTAAAAATAGACCTATTGGTTATTTCTTTCCACCATGTTCTATGAAAACTTTTCCCTACATATTCTTGAGAATATAATGGTATTGATTCATCATATCCAACAGCAAAGGTCGCTTTATACGGTACTACATTGTCTTTGTGGTGAAGGAGGCCCAAGCCAGCAGAAAGCACCCATAAATCAATAGGATAATCATTTAAAATCACTTTAGCCGTCGCCCAGTGCCCACCTTTATAAAGATCCTCTACACATACTGTTGCAGATGTAGATATAGCTTCATTCAGAGCATTACACCAAGAATTTACGAGCACACTTGAAGAAATTCGGCCTGATGAAAATTGACTCAGGCTCAATATATCTCCGCAACCGAAGTGTTTTCCATTTGTACATGTAGTTATTAAGTTGATGTTGCTCACAATCGCCCCCCCCGAATCGTGTTACACAAGCTACAGTAGAAAAAGGGGGATGACAAGAACGGAGTTATCTGTCCCTGAAAATTTTTTCAGGGACAGATGTTAGTGGGGAATATACTCGAAATACTCATCTTGAGAATGAGAACATCTGTGGCATCGTCTCAAAATGCCTTTTTCCTCAAGCGATAAACAAAAGCTTCGACATGACTCAAGAAGGACGTCAGGGCTTTCATTTTTATCTTTAGAAATCAACGCTCTAGCAAGAGTGTCATAACTAAAACCTCCAGTTGAGTGCGATACAATGCTCATCGCAAGTTGGGCATCGAAAGTTTTCATAGTGCACCTCAGAGTCGCCTGAATAATACAGTTATAAAAAAGTATTGATTATAGTTCAAGCCGGCTTTTCAAATTCACGCATAGCAAGCGCCAGGAATTATACTATTTACCAAAATCATAAGGGCTAACTTCCCTTGCCCGATTCGCATCCAAAAAATCAGCCCACCACTGCAGCATCAGTCGCCGCTCATCAAGATGCTCAGCCTTATGAATGTAAGCAGCACGTACTGAGTTACGTTCCATATGGCTCATTTGCCGTTCCACTGCGTCCCTTGACCACAATCCAGATTCGATCAATGAACTACAAGCCATTGTCCTGAAACCATGTCCGCAAACCTCTACCTTCGTGTCATAACCCATAACGCGCAGGGCCTTGTTCACCGTGTTTTCACTCATAGGTTTGCGATGGTCGTGATCGCCAATGAAAACAAAATCGCGATCGCCACTAAGTTTGTGAACGTGTTTAAGGATTGCTAACGCTTGTTGAGATAGCGGCACCAGATGAGGCGTACGCATTTTTGAGCCACGCTGGGAGTGTTTTACCCCTTCAATAGTTTCTCGCTCAGCTGGAATCGTCCACATTGATGTTTCAAAATCGATCTCAGACCACCGAGCAAAGCGCAATTCGCTGGAACGAATAAAGATCAATAACGTAAGTTCGACGGCCAAACGAGTCATAGGGCGACCTGTGTAACCATCAATTCTGCGGAGTAGTTCTGATAAGCGTTTCAGCTCAAGCGCTGGACGATGGACACGATTACTTGAAGCTACAGCCCCAGCCATTTCCTGGGCCGGATTGTAATCAATCAACCCACTTTGCACGGCGTACCGCATGATGGCTGTGGTTCGCTGCTGAAGGCGAGAAGCAACTTCAAGGCGGCCTGTTGCTTCGACAACTTTAATAGGTGCAAGCAGATCGCGAGTCTTCAGCTCTTCAATGCTACGCTTGCCAATAGTTGGAAACAGATTATCTTCTAGGCTCTTCAGCACCCGTCGGCTGTGTTCCTCAGACCATTTCTTGTTAGTTGCATGCCACTCTCGGGCAACAGACTCAAAGGTAATAGCCTCTTTCGCCTGTTTTTCTTTCACAGCACGTTTATGCTCGCGAGGATCGATTCCAGCAGCAACAAGCCTCCTTGCCTCTTCCCTCTTCTGCCTCGCATCGGCTAATGATGTTTCAGGATAAACACCAAATGCGATCAAGTGCTGCTTACCACCAAAGCGAAAGCGGAACCGCCAGTATTTTGAGCCGTTAGGATGAACCAGCAAAAACATGCCATCCCCATCGACAAGGGTGTACTCCTTTTCCTGCGGTTTTGCAGAACGCACTTTGATATCTGTCAGAGCCATAAAAGTTCTCCTTCCATGTGCCGCTGTGAGTATACAACCATTATCGAACCAGCATATATACTCGGTTCTATACTCACAAGCGACTTGATGTGGGTTGACTCAGATTGACTTCTGTTGAAAGGAAAATCGCGGAAAGCCTTGTGTGGCGCGGATTTCAGGCACAAAAAAAGACGTCCGTTGACGTCTATTGATGTTCCGATGGTGCCGAAGGCCGGACTCGAACCGGCACGTATTTCTACGGTTGATTTTGAATCAACTGCGTCTACCGATTTCGCCACTCCGGCACGGAAGGGATGCGGAAAACGTTGTGGATTATACCTGTCGTGCGCCACCATGCAAGCGCCAGCGTGTGTCTGGCTCGCTAAGTGTTGAAAATTTCAGCATTACCTTTCTTACCTGTAACCCTCATCACAGTTTACCCGCTTCTTAATCCCCCCTTCTGCGAAGCGGCCCGTTTCCCCATGCTCTACACTTCCAGTTCAACACCACACTGAGGGAAACACGATGTCGATGATAAAAAGCTACGCTGCAAAAGCGGCGGGCAGCGAACTCGAACTCTATGAATATGATGCGGGAGAGCTCAAGCCGGAAGATGTCGAAGTCCAGGTCGATTACTGCGGTATCTGCCATTCCGATTTGTCGATGATCGACAACGAATGGGGGTTCTCTCAGTATCCGCTGGTTGCCGGGCATGAGGTGATTGGTCGCGTGGCGGCGCTCGGCAGCGCGGCGCAGGATAAGGGTCTGAAGGTTGGTCAGCGCGTCGGTATTGGCTGGACGGCGCGCAGCTGCGGGCACTGCGACGCCTGTATCAGCGGCAATCAGATCAACTGCCTGGAAGGTTCCGTTCCCACTATTCTTAATCGCGGTGGCTTTGCCGAGAAGCTACGGGCCGACTGGCAGTGGGTGATCCCGCTACCGGAGAGTATCGATCTGGCGGCAGCTGGCCCATTACTGTGCGGCGGCATTACGGTGTTCAAACCGCTGCTGATGCACCATATCACCGCCACCAGCCGCGTCGGGGTGATCGGCATCGGCGGGCTGGGGCATATCGCCATTAAGCTGTTACACGCGATGGGCTGCGAAGTGACCGCGTTCAGCTCCAATCCGGCGAAAGAGCAGGAAGTGCTGGCGATGGGGGCAGATAAGGTGGTCAACAGCCGCGATCCAGATGCGCTAAAAGCGCTGGCGGGCCAGTTCGATCTCATCATTAACACGGTTAACGTCGATCTCGACTGGCAGCCCTATTTTGAAGCGCTGGCCTACGGCGGTAACTTCCATACCGTCGGTGCAGTGCTGAAGCCGCTGCCGGTTCCGGCGTTTACCTTAATTGCCGGGGATCGCAGCATCTCCGGTTCGGCGACCGGGACGCCATTCGAGCTGCGCAAGCTGATGAAGTTTGCCGGGCGCAGCAAGGTGTCGCCTACCACCGAGCTGTACCCGATGTCGCAAATTAACGAAGCAATCCAGCATGTGCGTGACGGCAAAGCCCGCTACCGCGTGGTGCTGAAAGCCGACTTCTGATCGTCTTTGTCGGGAGGCGTAAGCTTCCCGGCTATTCTCCCCGCTATTCCAGGCAGGTAAAATTCTCCTCACAATCTCCGCAATTTAGCGGTGAAGAGTGCGTCACGGTTGCCTATACTCCAGGCAGGATAAATGGAGGAAATCTCAATGAGCGCACCCCTGCTAATTGCCCGCACGCCGGACACCGAACTGTTTTTACTGCCAGGCATGGCCAACCGTCACGGGCTGATTACCGGCGCGACCGGGACCGGTAAAACCGTCACACTACAAAAGCTGGCCGAATCGTTGTCCGAGATTGGCGTACCGGTATTTATGGCCGATGTGAAAGGTGACTTAACCGGCGTGGCCGAGGAAGGACAAGCCTCTGAAAAGCTGCTCGCCCGCCTGAAAAACATCGGCATTACCGACTGGCAACCGCATGGTAATCCGGTCACGGTGTGGGATATCTTCGGCGAAAAGGGTCACCCGGTGCGAGCCACGGTATCTGACCTCGGGCCGCTGCTGCTGGCTCGTCTGTTGAATCTCAACGACGTTCAGTCCGGCGTGCTGGATATTATCTTCCGCATTGCCGATGACCAGGGCCTGCTGCTGCTCGATTTCAAAGACCTGCGGGCCATCACTCAGTACATCGGCGATAACGCTAAATCCTTCCAGAATCAGTACGGCAATATCAGCAGCGCTTCGGTCGGGGCTATCCAGCGCGGACTGCTGTCGCTGGAGCAGCAGGGAGCGGCGCACTTCTTTGGCGAACCGATGCTGGACATCAAAGACTGGATGCGTACCGACGCCAGCGGCAAAGGGATGATTAATATTCTCAGCGCCGAGAAGCTCTACCAGATGCCCAAACTGTACGCCGCCAGCCTGCTGTGGATGCTCTCTGAACTGTACGAACAGTTGCCGGAGGCGGGCGATCTGGAGAAACCAAAACTGGTGTTCTTCTTTGATGAAGCGCACCTGCTGTTCAACGATGCCCCGCAGGTGTTGCTGGATAAAATCGAACAGGTGATCCGTCTGATCCGCTCGAAAGGGGTCGGCGTGTGGTTCGTCTCGCAAAACCCGTCGGATATTCCGGACAACGTGCTTGGTCAGTTGGGGAACCGCGTGCAGCACGCCCTGCGCGCGTTCACGCCGAAAGATCAGAAAGCGGTGAAAACCGCGGCGCAAACCATGCGCGCCAACCCGGCATTTGATACCGAAAAAGCCATTCAGGAGCTGGGAACCGGCGAGGCGCTGGTGTCGTTTCTGGACGCCAAAGGCAGCCCGTCGGTGGTTGAACGGGCGATGGTGATTGCGCCGTGCTCACGGATGGGACCGGTGACGGACGACGAGCGCAACGGGCTGATTAATCACTCTTCGCTGTACGGCAAATATGAAGAAGATATCGACCGAGAGTCCGCCTATGAACGTTTACAGCAGGGCGTGCAGGCCAGTACCGAGCAGCAAAATACGCCTCCCGCCAACGGTAAAGCGGTCGAGGTGGACGGCGGTATCCTCGGTGGATTGAAGGATATTTTATTTGGCAGCACAGGGCCGCGCGGCGGCAAGCGCGATGGCGTGGTACAGAGCGTGGCGAAAAGCGCGGCGCGACAGGTTACTAATCAGATAATCCGCGGCATGTTGGGGAGTTTGATGGGCGGGAGAAAACGCTAGCCCGTATTACGTTGCCGGATGGCGGCTTAACGCCTTATCCGGCCTACGGGTCCGGAGTAGGCCTGAAAAGCGCAACGCCATCAGGCCTACGATTACTATGATTACGATTTACGCAGCATCAGCCACAGGCTTATCAGGAAGAAGCTGGCGCTTGGCAGCAGCGCACCGATAATCGGCGGAATGCCGTACACCAGCGTCAGCGGGCCAAAGATTTGGTCCAGCACATAGAACACAAAACCGAAGCTAATCCCCGTCACCACACGCACACCCATCGGGACGCTACGCAGCGGACCAAAGATAAACGACAACGCCATCAGCATCATGACCGCCACTGATAGCGGCTGGAAGACTTTGCTCCACATATTGAGCTGGTAGCGTCCGGCATCCTGGCCGCTCGACTTCAGGTACTTCACGTAGTTATGCAGACCGCTAATCGACAGCGCGTCAGGATCCAACGCCACGACGCCGAGCTTGTCGGGCGTCAGGTTGGTTTTCCAGGTGCCGCTCACCGTCTGCGAGCCGGTGATTTGTTTCGGATCGGTCAGGTTGGATTCATCCACCTGCGACAAACGCCAGACCTTCTGTTCCGGGTCAAACGTCGCGCTCGCAGCGTAGCGTACAGACTGCAGACGGCGCTTGTCGTTAAACGAGTAGATGCTAATCCCACCCAGCTCGGCCTCGCCTTTCACCCGCTCGATGTAGACAAAGCTGTCACCATCTTTCGCCCACAAACCCTGCTGGGTAGAGAGCAGCGAGCCGCCGTACATCTGCTGCGCACGGTAGTTACGCGCCATCTGTTCACCCTGCGGTGCGACCCATTCGCCAATGGCCATCGTCAGCAGCACCAGCGGAATCGCGGTTTTCATCACCGACAACGCCACCTGCATACGGGTAAAGCCAGAAGCCTGCATCACCACCAGTTCACTGCGCTGGGCCAGCATGCCCAGCCCCAGCAATGCCCCCAGCAGCGCCGCCATCGGGAAGAAGATCTGGATATCTTTCGGCGCACTGAGCAGGGTATACAGCCCGGCGCCCATCGCATCGTAGCTCCCCTGCCCGGCTTTTTTCAGCTGGTCAACGAACTTGATGATCCCGGAGAGCGACACCAGCATGAACAGCGTCATCATGATGGTGGTGAAAATGGTTTTACCGATATAGCGGTCAAGTACACCAAAAGGCTGCATTATACCGCTCCTTTACGCATAAAACGGGCACGCAAGCGGCGCATCGGCACCGTATCCCAGAGGTTAAGCACAATCGCCAGCGCCAGATAAGCCAGGTTAACCACCCACATCCAGAACACCGGATCCAGCTTACCTTTGCCACCGTTCGACTTCAGCGATGTCTGAACCAGGAAGAACAGCAAATAGAGCAGCATTGCCGGCAGCATCGACAGCACGCGACCCTGACGCGGGTTTACCACGCTCAGCGGTACAACCATCAGCGCCATCATAAATACGGTGAATACTAACGTGATACGCCATGTCAGCTCCGCGCGGGCACGATCGGTGTCGGTCGCCAGCAGCGTACGCATGGTCATCTGTTCGGTATCGTTTGGATCCAGCGCCACGGCCTGATGGCCGATAATCGCCTGATAATCCTGGAAGTCGGTAATGCGGAAATCGCGCAGCAGCGCGGTACCTTCAAAGCGCGTCCCCTGGTTTAGCGTCACAACCTGAGAGCCATCACGCATCTGGGTAAGATGTCCGGAATCGGCTACGACGACCGAAGGACGAGCGTTGCCTTTCGGGCGGATTTGCGCGAGGAACACGTCTTTGAAGTTGCTGCCGTCAACGCTTTCGATAAACAGCACCGAACTGCCGTTGGTCGCCTGCTGGAATTGCCCCTGGGCAAGCGCCGCCATACCGGGGTTCGCTTTCGCCTCCGCCAGGACTTCGTCCTGATGTCTGGAGGACCACGGTCCGGCCCACATCACGTTGACCGCCGCAATAATACTGGTAAACAACGCCAGCACCATCGCCGCTTTAACAAGCACAGCCTTGCTCAGCCCACAGGCATGCATGACCGTAATTTCACTTTCGGTATACAGTTTGCCCAGCGTCATCAGCAGCCCGAGGAACAGGCTTAAGGGCAAGATAAGTTGCGCCATTTCTGGCACGCCCAGCCCCAGCAGCGAGAGCACCAGATTTGCCGGGATATCACCGTCAACAGCCGCACCAAGGATCCTGACCAACTTTTGACAAAAGAAGATCAAAAGCAGGATGAATAGGATCGCAAGTTGGCTTTTGAGCGTTTCCCGAACCAGATATCTTATGATTATCACTTTAAATACGCCCGTAAAAACCCGTCTTTTGCCGGAATTTAGCTTGTTTCATGGCTTAAACGTCATTTATTCTCTTGAGTCGTCGAAATCGTCGCTAAGATCATTATACTCAACGGATCCACCTCTCAGAAATTGTTCTGACGTGCCAATGCCGTAATAACGTTAAGATTAACACGAAGTCACCGCAACAGCGGGTATGAGTTACGAAAGCTTGCAATTCTATCCGTAGCCACCGCTGTTGTCTTTAAGATTCAGGAGCGTAGTGCATGGAGTTCAGTGTAAAAAGCGGTAGCCCGGAGAAACAGCGGAGTGCGTGCATCGTCGTGGGTGTCTTTGAACCACGCCGCCTCTCTCCGATTGCAGAGCAGCTCGACAAGATCAGCGACGGGTACATCAGCGCACTGCTGCGTCGTGGCGAACTGGAAGGCAAACCGGGTCAAACCCTGTTGCTGCACCATGTTCCTAACGTTCTGTCTGAGCGAATTCTCCTCATTGGTTGTGGCAAAGAGCGCGAACTTGACGAGCGCCAGTATAAGCAGGTCATTCAGAAAACCATCAATACGCTGAATGATACTGGCTCAATGGAAGCCGTCTGCTTTCTGACTGAGCTGCACGTCAAAGGGCGCAATAACTACTGGAAAGTGCGCCAGGCCGTTGAGACGGCACAGGAAACGCTGTACAGCTTTGACCAGTTGAAGACCAACAAAAGCGAGCCGCGTCGCCCGCTGCGTAAAATGGTCTTCAACGTGCCGACCCGCCGCGAGCTGACCAGCGGTGAGCGTGCGATCCAACACGGTCTGGCAATCGCCGCTGGCATTAAAGCGGCGAAAGATCTCGGCAACATGCCGCCGAACATCTGTAACGCAGCTTATCTGGCCTCTCAGGCGCGTCAGCTGGCAGACAGCTACAGCAAAAATGTTGTGACCCGCGTGATCGGCGAGCAGCAGATGAAAGAGCTGGGTATGCACTCTTATCTCGCCGTCGGTCACGGTTCGCAGAACGAGTCGCTGATGTCAGTCATCGAGTACAAAGGCAATCCGTCCGAAGACGCGCGTCCGATTGTGCTGGTCGGTAAAGGGTTAACCTTCGACTCCGGCGGTATCTCCATCAAACCAGCCGAAGGCATGGATGAGATGAAGTACGACATGTGCGGCGCGGCGGCTGTGTACGGCGTAATGCGCATGATGGCCGAGCTTCAGTTGCCCATCAACGTCGTCGGCGTACTGGCGGGCTGCGAAAATATGCCGGGTGGCCGCGCGTATCGCCCAGGCGACGTGCTGACCACCATGTCTGGTCAGACCGTTGAAGTGCTCAATACCGACGCCGAAGGCCGTCTGGTGCTGTGCGACGTGTTAACCTACGTCGAGCGCTTTGAGCCGGAGGCGGTGATTGACGTTGCGACCCTGACCGGCGCGTGCGTGATTGCGCTGGGCCATCACATCACCGGCCTGATGTCGAACCACAACCCGCTGGCACATGAGCTGATCGGTGCGTCCGAGCAGGCTGGCGACCGCGCGTGGCGTTTGCCGCTGGGTGATGAATACCAGGAGCAGTTAGAGTCTAACTTTGCGGATATGGCGAACATCGGCGGACGCCCTGGCGGCGCTATTACCGCGGGCTGCTTCCTGTCACGCTTTACCCGTAAGTACAACTGGGCGCACCTGGATATCGCCGGTACCGCATGGCGCTCCGGTAAAGCCAAAGGTGCAACCGGTCGTCCGGTCGCGTTACTGTCGCAGTTCCTGCTCAATCGCGCGGGTTTTAACGGCGAAGAGTAAGTTTAAGATTGCCCCGTAGGCCGGATAAGCGCAGTGCCATCCGGCAAAACGCCTGATGGCGGCGCTAATACGCCTTATCAGGCCTACGGTGTGCATCATGGCAACGCATTTAAATCCACCACAAGAAGCCCCATATATGAAGAATGCGACGTTCTATCTTCTGGACAACGACACACAACAAGATGGTTTAAGCGCCGTCGAGCAACTGGTGTGTGAAATTGCCGCAGAACGTTGGCGGGCTGGCAAGCGCGTGCTTATCGCCTGTGAAAACGAAAAGCAGGCTCTTCGACTGGATGAAGCCCTGTGGGCAAGACCGGCAGAAAGCTTTGTTCCGCATAATCTGGCGGGCGAAGGCCCCAGAGGCGGCGCGCCGGTAGAAATTGCCTGGCCGGAGAAACGCAATAGCAGCCCGCGCGACCTGCTCATCAGTTTGCGCGTTGGCTTTGCAGATTTTGCCACCGCTTTCACAGAAGTGATAGACTTCGTTCCTTACGAAGATTCTTTGAAACAATCGGCACGCGATCGCTACAAAGCTTACCGCGTGGCTGGTTTTAACCTGAATACGGCAACCTGGAAATAATGGAAAAGACATACAACCCACAAGATATCGAACAGCCGCTTTACGAGCACTGGGAAAAGCAGGGCTATTTCAAACCTAACGGCGATGAAAGCAAAGAGTCCTTCTGCATCATGATCCCGCCGCCGAACGTCACCGGCAGTTTGCATATGGGTCATGCTTTCCAGCAAACCATCATGGATACCATGATTCGCTACCAGCGCATGCAGGGTAAAAACACCCTGTGGCAGGCTGGTACCGACCACGCGGGTATCGCTACCCAGATGGTGGTTGAGCGTAAGATTGCCGCTGAAGAAGGTAAAACCCGTCACGACTACGGTCGCGAAGCGTTTATCGATAAAATTTGGCAGTGGAAAGCGGAATCCGGCGGCACCATTACCCGTCAGATGCGCCGTCTCGGCAACTCCGTTGACTGGGAGCGCGAGCGCTTCACTATGGACGAAGGTCTTTCCAATGCCGTGAAAGAAGTCTTTGTTCGCCTGTACAAAGAAGATCTGATTTACCGTGGCAAGCGTCTGGTCAACTGGGACCCGAAACTGCGCACCGCTATTTCTGACCTGGAAGTGGAAAACCGCGAGTCTAAAGGCTCGATGTGGCACATCCGCTATCCGCTGGCCGACGGCGCGAAAACCGCAGACGGTAAAGATTACCTGGTCGTGGCGACCACCCGTCCGGAAACCATTCTGGGCGACACCGGCGTGGCCGTGAATCCGGAAGATCCGCGCTATAAAGATCTGATCGGCAAATTCGTTATTCTGCCGCTGGTTGACCGCCGTATTCCGATCGTCGGCGACGAACACGCCGATATGGAAAAAGGCACCGGCTGCGTGAAGATCACCCCGGCACACGACTTTAACGACTACGAAGTCGGGAAACGTCACGGCCTGCCGATGATCAACATTCTGACCTTTGACGGTGACATCCGTGAAACCGCGGAAGTGTACGACACCAAAGGTGAAGAGTCCGACGTTTACTCCAATGAAATCCCGGCTGAGTTCCAGAAGCTGGAACGCTTTGCCGCGCGTAAAGCGATCGTCGCTGCCATTGATGCGATGGGCCTGCTGGAAGAGATCAAACCTCACGATCTGACCGTTCCTTACGGCGACCGTGGCGGTGTGGTTATCGAACCGATGCTGACCGACCAGTGGTACGTCCGTGCCGACGTGCTGGCAAAACCGGCGGTTGAAGCGGTTGAAAACGGCGACATCCAGTTCGTACCGAAGCAGTACGAAAACATGTACTTCTCCTGGATGCGCGATATTCAGGACTGGTGTATTTCCCGTCAGCTGTGGTGGGGTCACCGTATCCCGGCATGGTATGACAACGACGGCAACGTATATGTTGGCCGTACCGAAGACGAAGTGCGTCAGGAAAACAACCTCGGCGCCGACGTTCAGCTTCGTCAGGACGAAGACGTTCTGGATACCTGGTTCTCCTCCGCGCTGTGGACCTTCTCCACGCTCGGCTGGCCGGAAAACACCGACGCGCTGCGTCAGTTCCACCCAACCAGCGTGATGGTCTCCGGCTTCGACATTATCTTCTTCTGGATTGCCCGCATGATCATGATGACCATGCACTTCATCAAAGATGAAAACGGCAAGCCGCAGGTTCCGTTCCATACCGTCTACATGACCGGTCTGATTCGCGACGACGAAGGCCAGAAGATGTCCAAATCCAAGGGCAACGTTATCGACCCGCTGGATATGGTCGACGGTATCTCACTGCCGGAGCTGCTGGAGAAACGCACCGGCAACATGATGCAGCCGCAGTTGGCTGAGAAGATTGCCAAACGTACCGAGAAGCAGTTCCCGAACGGCATCGAGCCGCACGGCACCGACGCCCTGCGCTTTACCCTGGCGGCGCTGGCCTCTACCGGCCGCGATATCAACTGGGATATGAAGCGTCTGGAAGGTTACCGTAACTTCTGTAACAAGCTGTGGAACGCCAGCCGCTTCGTGCTGATGAACACTGAAGGAAATGATTGCGGCTTCAACGGCGGCGAAATGACCCTGTCTCTGGCCGACCGCTGGATCCTCGCTGAATTCAACCAGACCATCAAAGCGTACCGCGAAGCGCTGGATAACTTCCGCTTCGATATCGCTGCGGGCATCCTGTACGAATTCACCTGGAACCAGTTCTGCGACTGGTATCTGGAGCTGACCAAGCCGGTAATGACCGGAGGAACTGATGCTGAACTGCGCGGCACCCGTAATACGCTGGTCACCGTGCTGGAAGGTCTGCTGCGCCTGGCGCATCCGATTATCCCGTTCATCACCGAAACCATCTGGCAGCGCGTGAAGGTGATTTGTGGCAACACCGCAGATACCATCATGCTGCAGCCGTTCCCGGAATATAACGCGGCTCAGGTAGATGAAGCGGCGCTGGCCGATACCGAATGGCTGAAGCAGGCGATCGTTGCCGTACGTAATATTCGCGCGGAAATGAACATTGCCCCGGGCAAACCGCTGGAGCTGCTGCTGCGTGGTTGCAGCGCGGATGCAATGCGTCGTGTCAACGACAACAAGAGCTTCCTGCTGAACCTGGCGCGTCTGGAAAGCATCACTGTGCTGCCAGCCGATGATAAAGGTCCGGTCTCCGTGACCAAAATCATCGACGGCGCCGAACTGCTGATCCCGATGGCTGGCCTCATCAACAAAGAAGATGAGCTGGCGCGTCTGGCGAAAGAAGTGGCGAAAATCGAAGGTGAGATTGCCCGTATCGAAGGCAAACTTTCCAACGAAGGTTTCGTTGCCCGCGCACCGGAAGCGGTCATCGCCAAAGAGCGTGAGAAGCTGGACGGTTACGCAGAAGCCAAAGCTAAGCTGATTGAACAGCAGGCAGTTATCGCCGCGCTGTAAAAATCGTGCCCGTACGTTTGCCGGGTGGCGCTACGCTTATCCGGCAAACGGGCACCGTCAACGTAGGTCGGATAAGTGTTGCGCATCCGACGCCGCAGACAATAAAAGCCTCTGACGCATATGCTCAGAGGCTTTTTATTGAATTATCCTCGCTTGCGCTTCCCCTCACCGCAGTGGTATTAACTGCATATGTCTCACTTTTATGTCATGAGTTCGCTATGAGTGCCATTACCTCCGTCGCGGCAACGCTGCGCCGAATTTCTGCCGATGATAACGCCGCAATTGCCCGCGTTATCCGCAAAGTTTCCGCTGAATACGGCCTGACCGCCGATAAAGGCTACACCGTTGCCGACCCTAATCTGGACGAATTGTTCCAGGTTTACAGCCAGCCGGGCGCGGCCTACTGGGTGGTTGAGCAAAACGGTGAAGTCGTGGGCGGCGGTGGTGTTGCACCGTTAGGATGTAGTGAACCAGACATTTGCGAGCTGCAAAAGATGTACTTCCTGTCGAGCGCGCGCGGTCAGGGGCTGGCGAAAAAACTGGCGCTGATGGCGCTTGAACATGCCCGTGAGCAAGGTTTCAAGCAGTGCTATCTTGAGACCACGGCGTTTCTGACTGAGGCAATCCGCCTGTATGAGCATTTAGGCTTTGAGCATATCAGCGAAGCGCTGGGCTGTACCGGGCACGTAGATTGTGAAGTGCGAATGTTAAAGCCCCTCTGACCTTACGCCGAGAGGCTTTAGCCGCGTTACTGCATCTCGGCTGAGAGCATCAGTCGAATAACGCCAGCCGCACGAGCGGTTGGCAGCTTCAGCACCTGTGACCATAAATCTTGCACCATTTCACAGACGACTTTCTCTTTGCCCACGCCTTTACTCGGATCGGCCATGATTTGGATATCCGGTCCAAAGCGCTGTACCAGCCCCGGACTGATGGATTGCAGATCCTGAAGCGCCAACTGTTTTTCTTCCGCCGTAACCGTATGTTTGTTCGGGCCATAGGCCGCGTGCATCATACTCATGTCGCTGGCCATACGACGGTTCATGAGCTCGCGCGGAATAATACGCACCGGGTTAATCCCGCCTTTCACAGCCGGGAACAAAAAGCGAAAACATTCGTCATTACCCACTTTTGCCACCGCGGCAATCTGCTCGAGATTAATCTTCATATACTCGATCACGTTGGCATCAGGCGCCTGCTGCAAACGCGCCATCTGTACCTGTAGGATCTGCGGCTGAATAGCGTCGATAATCTGTTGCTCGTTTTTCCCCGCCTCTTTCAGCTGCGTTGCCTGGGTGAGGATGTTCTGCCACAGCGCTGGCTCCTGCTCCTTAAGCACCTGATAAACGGGCATGGACAGCATCGCGTTTTCAAATTTCTGCGCATCCGTCAGACCATAATCCGGGCTTTCGCGTGGGATCAGGTAGTGCACATCAAACAGATTCCACGCGATAATCGCCACCACAAAGACCACCGCGCCGGAGACCTTGCCCAGCCAGCCTTTTTTGCGAAACATGCCGACGACGATAGCAATCACCGCCCCGATATAACCTGCCAACAAAACGTGTGCCCAGTTCATTAACCATCCTTATGCCAAATCGTCTCTGTTACAGGGATATATTTCCCCTTCGATGTTTTGATTATTACGGCAGCAGCGAGCTATTTCCAGCCACCAGATTTTGCTAACAGAAACAGGAAGGATTAAACCGCGCGGCGATGGGCACCGCGCGTCAAAGAAAGGAACTAAGCTGGCACACCGCTGTGAAAGCGGAATTCATCGTCAGGAGAGGTGATCAACGCGGCTTCTACTTCGCCAAAAAACTGCACCCGGCTACTGATATCATCGATTGAAACCTGCTGCGCCAGCGCCAGGTAATCCTGATAGTGCCGCGCCTCGGATCGCAGCAGCGACAGATAAAACGCCTGCAAATCGTTATCCAGATACGGTGCGAGCGCGGCGAACCGTTCACAGGAACGCGCCTCAATGTAAGCCCCGCAAATCAGTTTATCGATTAATGTCAGCGGCTCGTGGGTGCGCACCTCTTTGAGCATGCCTTTGGCGTAACGGCTGGCGGTAATCTTAATATAGGGAATGTTGCGACTCATCATCGCCTCACGCACCTGCCAGAAATGATGCAGTTCTTCCTTGATCAGCAAAACCATGCTGTCGATAAGCTTGCGTCCCCACGGGTCGTCGGTTTGCGGCATCACGCTTTTGCTTATCTGTTTATTCAGCGCGATAAAATCCGGCTCATCCCCTTCTCTGAAAGCAAACGCTTCATAGGGTTTCAGCCAGTCCAGCAGCGCCTGAGATCCCTGTTTATCTGCGACATACTTACGCACCAGCAGCATCGCCGTTTGCGCCGCTTTCAGCTCACAGACGAGGTGATCGGTCAATAACAGAGGCAGATTAGCCGGGTCTCGCGCTTTATCAAGCCAGGCCTGGGGCGTTTTACAGTGCAGGAAATTGTGGATCGGGGAGAGTATTTGCAGGTAATCCATACATTGTCCTTGGCCTGCGGCAGCCTGGGCTACCGCAGGTCAGTAGATGACTTAGTGACGCACGCCGTCATCATCTTCGTCGACGAGATCTTCATCGTCGCCGTCTTCACCTTCTTCGCCGTTCGGGTCTTCAAAATAGGTGCCCCAACCGTCGTATTCCACATCATATTTTTCAGCCAGGTTCATCAGTTGCTCAACCTGAGCATCGATCAACTCCGCATTCAGTGCACATTCGCTCAAAATGTCACAGCAAATAACCGTGTCGCCTTCTTCCACTTCCAGCTCTTCCGGCTCGGTCACTTCATAACCCAGCTTGAAGGCTTCTACTGCCGCTTTTTCCAGGGTTTCGAAGTCATCCGCGGAAAGGTGATGCTCAATGGTGTACAGCGCGTCTGGATCGCTGCCATCTTCGAGTAACTCTTCAATAATCAAGCGCGTTTCTTCACGCTGTTCTTCCAGTAGTTCCGGGTTTGCCATGGCTCGTTCCTCATAATGTCCTGCCGATACTCTTATTGTCACATACCGCTGTCATTGCCTCCACCTTTCCAGGAAAGATTTGTTAAACAAGGTTGCAAATGAATAAACATACATATAAATTGAATTTTAATTCAATAAATGGCCTAAGCCATGTGAGGGAACCATGTCTGCGTTTTATCATAAACATTTTTTGAAACTGCTTGATTTCACCTCTGCTGAACTCACGTCACTGCTCCAGCTCGCCGCGCAGCTAAAGGCAGATAAGAAAAACGGCACTGAAGTCGCAAAGCTCACCGGTAAAAACATCGCGCTCATCTTCGAAAAAGACTCAACCCGCACCCGTTGCTCTTTCGAAGTTGCCGCATACGACCAGGGTGCTCGCGTGACGTATCTCGGGCCAAGCGGCAGCCAGATTGGCCATAAAGAGTCGATCAAAGACACCGCCCGCGTGCTCGGCCGCATGTACGACGGTATTCAGTATCGGGGCCACGGCCAGGAGATTGTCGAGACGCTGGCGGAATATGCCGGAGTTCCGGTGTGGAACGGATTAACCAACGAGTTTCATCCCACCCAGCTGCTGGCGGATCTGTTAACTATGCAGGAACACCTGCCGGGTAAAGCGTTTAATGAGATGACGCTGGTCTACACCGGTGATGCCCGCAACAATATGGGCAATTCCATGCTGGAAGCCGCTGCGTTAACCGGGCTGGATCTGCGCCTGGTCGCACCGCAGGCCTGCTGGCCAGAGGAAAGTCTGGTTGCAGAGTGCAAAGCGCTGGCACAGAAAAACGGCGGCAATATTACGCTGACCGAAGATGTCGCCGCGGGCGTGAAAGGTGCGGACTTTATCTATACCGACGTCTGGGTATCAATGGGCGAAGCAAAAGAGAAGTGGGCCGAACGTATTGCGCTGCTGCGTAAGTACCAGGTTAATAGCACGATGATGGCGTTGACCGGCAATCCACAGGTGAAATTCCTGCACTGCCTGCCCGCGTTTCATGACGATCAAACCACGCTTGGCAAACAAATGGCACAGGAATATGGTCTGCACGGCGGTATGGAAGTGACCGATGAGGTCTTTGAATCACCCGCCAGCATCGTATTTGATCAGGCGGAAAACCGGATGCACACCATCAAAGCGGTGATGGTGGCGACGCTGGCGAAGTGAGGGCATGGATCAAAAGAATGCCGGATGGCGATGCTAAGCATCTTATCCGGCCTACAACCGCGCTCTCGTAGGCCGGGCAAGGCGAAGCCGCCCCCGGCAAATACGCTTATGCCACTTGCATTTTCACTACGGCTTTGCGTACCAGCGCTGGAGCACCGACCGCGCACAGCGGTTTATGCACTTCACCCGGATAGAACACCACGAAATCACCTTCGTTCAGCACCACCGTTTTCTCCTGTACCCCTTCCGGCAGGAAGGCGATGTCTTTATCCGCCAGCCAGTCAGTTTCCGGCGCGCCCGCAGGCTGCGTGCTGAAGGTCATTCCTTCCTGGCCTTTGAGCAGGATCTGAATATCCAGATAGCGGGCGTGATACTCGGCGCGGCGCTGTGCAAACGGCTCCGTCATATCTTCGGCAATCAGATAAAACAGGCGATCGCCGTCAATGTCGTGCTTACCTTTTTCCGTCGCATCCGTCACATGCGCTTTAATGTGTTCAATTGCCTGACGCAGCTCTTCCGGCAGCCAGGCATCCAGGTTGTGAATATTGCCAACAATCATCTCAAACCCCTTAATTAAAACATCGTTTCATTTTAGTTGTTATACGAAAAAACGGCCTGCCATACTACTGCTATTTGCCGATATTTTGCGTCAACGCATGTTTATCGCTGATGGTGTTAAATAATTGCTAACTCTCAGCAACAGGTTATGCATAAACCTTGCATAACTTTCGGCCACCCTTTTTCAACCAGATCAGTAACCAACTGTTATTAAAAGTTTTATTAGAAAAACCAGCTATCGATCACAGTTCACCTCTCCTTCGCTATCCTTCTTCATCGTCATATTTATTTTGAAATAAACTTTACCGCGCAAATAATAAAATCATATATTCGCATAATAATTCACAACACAGAAAAAAGCACAAATAAATCAATGCATTACTTATATTGCAGCACACTAAAAGTGTACATAAAATTAACACCGATAAATAACAAGACATATTCCCGCGTAGTAATTCAATTATTCATATTTTTATTTTATTAATTCTCCGAGCCATATCATAAATTAAACATCAAAAGTCAAATATCGACCTGACTGTGAAATAAATCACGTTTCCTCATCAAATAAGATCTAAATATAGATTCCGAAATCAGCTGAAAAGTCATGACTGCAATAAATATTATTTGCAGGCACATCCTCTTTATTTTTTAAAATCGTATTAAAGGAATAATGATGGAAAAGCATTATGTCGGGTCTGAAATCGGTCAATTACGTAGCGTAATGCTACATCGCCCTAATCTCAGCTTAAAAAGGCTGACGCCATCAAATTGCCAGGAACTGCTTTTTGATGATGTTCTTTCGGTAGAACGTGCAGGAGAAGAGCATGACATTTTCGCCAACACGTTACGTCAGCAAGGGATTGAGGTTCTGTTACTCACTGATTTATTGACACAAACCTTAGATGTCCAAGATGCCAAAGACTGGTTGCTGGAGACACAAATCTCTGATTATCGCCTTGGCCCCGCTTTCGCCACGGATATTCGCGCCTGGCTTGCAGATATGCAGCATCGGGAACTCGCCCGGCATTTAAGCGGTGGGCTAACTTACGGAGAAATTCCTGCCTCAATCAAAAATATGGTGGTCGATACTCACGATATTAATGACTTTATTATGAAGCCATTACCAAACCACTTATTTACCCGCGACACCTCATGCTGGATATATAACGGTGTGTCAATTAACCCAATGGCAAAAACCGCGCGGCAAAGAGAAACCAATAACCTGCGGGCGATCTACCGTTGGCACCCTCAATTTGCTGATGGTGAATTTATTAAATATTTCGGCGATGAAAATATTAATTACGACCACGCCACATTAGAAGGTGGAGATGTGCTGGTCATTGGTCGCGGCGCGGTACTCATCGGTATGTCGGAACGCACCACGCCGCAGGGCATTGAATTCCTTGCCCAGTCGCTGTTTAAGCATCGCCAGGCTGAACGCGTCATCGCGGTTGAACTGCCGAAACATCGCTCCTGTATGCACCTCGATACCGTCATGACCCACATTGATATTGATACCTTCTCCGTCTACCCGGAAGTGGTACGCCCGGATGTCCAGTGCTGGACCCTGACGCCAGACGGGCGCGGCGGCTTGAAACGCACCCAGGAAAGTACTCTGGTACATGCCCTCGAAAAAGCGCTGGGCCTCGACCAAATCACGCTGATAACCACCGGAGGCGACGCCTTCGAAGCTGAACGCGAACAGTGGAATGACGCCAACAACGTCCTGACGCTACGCCCCGGTGTGGTCGTGGGCTACGAGCGCAACATCTGGACCAACGAGAAATACGACAAAGCAGGCATCACCGTTTTACCCATTCCTGGCGACGAACTTGGACGTGGACGCGGCGGCGCACGCTGCATGAGCTGCCCACTGGAACGCGACGGTATTTAAGGAGAAGTCATGGAAAACAAACCTACCCTGGTTGTGGCGTTGGGCGGCAATGCGCTGCTCAAACGCGGCGAGCCGCTGGAAGCTGACATCCAGCGCAAGAACATTGAGCTGGCGGCAAAAACTATCGCTCAGCTCACACAGCAATGGCGCGTGATTCTGGTGCACGGCAATGGCCCGCAGGTTGGACTTTTGGCGTTGCAAAACAGTGCGTATGCCAGCGTCACCCCCTATCCGCTCGACATTCTCGGCGCGGAAAGTCAGGGAATGATTGGCTATATGCTGCAACAGGCGCTGAAAAACCAGCTTCCACAGCGTGAAATTAGTGTGCTGCTGACTCAGGTTGAAGTCGATGCCCACGATCCAGCCTTCAGCAATCCGACCAAATATATCGGACCGATTTACGACGACGCTCAGGCTAAAACGCTACACGCGGAAAAGGGCTGGATTTTCAAAGCCGACGGCAAAGCGTTCCGCCGCGTTGTGCCCTCTCCACAACCCAAACGTATCGTTGAAAGTGATGCCATTCGTACATTGATCGCCCGCGATCATCTGGTGATTTGCAACGGCGGAGGCGGCGTACCGGTGGTGGAAAAAGCCGATGGCTACCACGGCATTGAAGCGGTGATCGACAAGGATCTCTCCGCCGCCCTACTCGCCCGCCAACTCCATGCCGATGCGTTGCTGATCCTCACCGATGCTGATGCCGTGTACCTCGACTGGGGCAAACCTACCCAGCGCCCACTGTCCCAGGTCACCCCGGAACTGCTCGGTGAAATGCAATTCGACGCCGGTTCAATGGGCCCCAAAGTCACCGCCTGCGCGGAATTCGTCTCTCACTGTCGTGGGATTGCTGGCATCGGTTCACTGGCCGACGGCTCGGCCATTCTCGCCGGCGACAAAGGCACGCTAATTCGTCTCGAAACCACCGACGCTAACGCGTAGGACTTTTTTTTGCCGGATGACGGCTTCGCCTTATCCGGCCTACATAAGGACATTTTCATGACTGTTAACCTGAAAAATCGCAATTTTCTCAAACTGCTGGACTACACCCCGACGGAAATCCAGTACCTGATCGATCTGGCTATCGAGTTAAAAACGGCAAAAAAGGCCGGGCGCGAAAGACAGACGCTGGTCGGTAAAAATATCGCGCTGATCTTCGAAAAAACCTCAACCCGTACCCGCTGTGCCTTTGAAGTCGGCGCTTTCGATCAAGGCGCACAGGTGACCTATCTCGGCCCAAGCGGATCGCAGATCGGCCATAAAGAATCAATGAAAGATACTGCCCGCGTGCTAGGCCGCATGTACGACGGCATTGAATATCGCGGATACGGCCAGGACATTGTGGAGGAACTGGGGCAATTTGCCGGAGTTCCTGTTTGGAATGGACTGACAAATGAATTTCACCCCACCCAGATCCTCGCGGATCTGATGACCATGCTGGAACACGCCCCGGGTAAAACCTTGCCGGAGCTGAGTTTCGCTTATCTCGGTGACGCCCGCAATAACATGGGTAATTCCCTGATGGTAGGCGCAGCGAAAATGGGGATGGATATCCGTCTGGTCGCACCTAAATCCTTCTGGCCTGACGAGGCACTGGTTGCCGAATGCCGTGAAATTGCCAGCGTGACTGGCGCACGCATTACGCTCACAGAGGATGTTGAGGAAGGCGTATACGACGTCGATTTCCTCTACACCGATGTCTGGGTCTCTATGGGCGAACCCAAAGAAGCCTGGGCAGAACGCGTTAGCCTGATGACGCCCTATCAAATTAACCAGCGGGTCATCAACGCAACCGGTAACCCCAATGTGAAATTTATGCACTGTCTGCCCGCCTTCCATAACGAGCACACAAAGGTTGGACGTGAAATCGAAATGGCCTACGGCCTGAAAGGGCTTGAAGTCACGGAAGAGGTTTTTGAGTCAGCTCATTCCATCGTCTTCGACGAAGCAGAGAACCGGATGCATACCATTAAAGCGGTAATGGTAGCGACCCTCGGCGACTAACCCCAGCGGGCGTATGTCGCCTGACGGCATATGCCCAAGCTATCCGGAGAACATCATGGGCAAATTCAAATTTCCCAGCGCATATACCATCCTGTTTATTCTCATTGCACTCGTCGCGGTTATGACCTGGATAGTCCCGGCAGGGAAATACCAGATGGCGATGAATGCTACTCTGGGCAAAGAAGTGCCAGTTGCCGGTACTTATGCCCCCACAGAGGCGCACCCGCAAGGTTTTACCGCTGTACTGCTGGCCCCGATTGACGGTCTTTACAACCACGAAACCTATACCGCAGGCGCAATTGATGTGGCGTTGTTTGTCCTGATTATTGGTGGGTTTCTCGGCGTAGTAAACAAAACAGGCGCCATCGACGCAGGTATCGAGCGCGTGACGGTCAGGTTGAAGGGTAAAGAGGAGTGGATGATCCCCATTCTAATGGGACTCTTCGCCGCCGGAGGTACGATTTACGGGATGGCGGAGGAATCACTCCCATTCTACACATTGCTGGTTCCGGTCATGATGGCCGCACGCTTTGATCCGTTGGTTGCCGCCGCCACTGTTCTGCTCGGCGCGGGCATTGGCACACTCGGCTCGACAATCAACCCTTTCGCAACGGTTATCGCGGCTAACGCCGCCGGGATCCCCTTCACCCAGGGAATGCTGATGCGCATTCTGCTGCTGATCGTCGGCTATGTTATCTGTGTGGTGTGGGTCATGCGTTATGCGCGCAAAGTCCGCAATCACCCGGAGTTGTCGATTGTGGCGGATAAAATGGAGGAAAACCGTGCGCATTTTCTCGGCAATCGCGGCAATACCAATCTTGAATTCACAGCCACGCGTAAGTGGATCCTGCTGATATTCGCCGCCGCCTTTGCGGTAATGATTTATGGCGTCGCGGTACTCGGATGGTGGATGGCAGAAATATCCGCAGTCTTTCTGGCTTCTGCCATTATCGTCGGCGTGATTGCCCGCATGAGTGAAGAAGCCTTCACCAGTACCTTCATTGACGGTGCGCGGGATCTGCTTGGCGTGGCGCTGATTATCGGCATTGCACGCGGAATCGTGGTGGTGATGGACAACGGCATGATCACCCACACTATTTTGCACAGCGCCGAAAATTTAGTCTCCGGTCTGTCCACCACCATTTTCATCAATGTGACCTACTGGCTGGAAGTATTGCTCTCCTTCCTGGTCCCTTCCTCGTCTGGCCTGGCGGTGCTCACGATGCCCATTATGGCCCCGCTGGCCGACTTCGCGCATGTCCCCAGGGATCTGGTCGTCACCGCGTATCAATCCGCTTCCGGCATTGTGAATCTGATTACACCCACCTCAGCCGTCGTGATGGGTGGGTTAGCCATCGCCCGTGTTCCTTACGTGCGA
Organism: Citrobacter sp. Cf088; assembly: GCF_030334295.1. Lineage (NCBI taxonomy): Bacteria > Pseudomonadati > Pseudomonadota > Gammaproteobacteria > Enterobacterales > Enterobacteriaceae > Citrobacter > Citrobacter sp. Cf088. The sequence continues at coordinate 141,088 of NZ_JAOWEE010000054.1, read as the reverse complement.
TACCTGAAATGGGTCGCCCCGCTCCTGCTCATTTTGACGTTACTGAACATGGCCGTCCTGAGTATCGGCGCGATGTTGTAGCCCTTTTAGCCGTCGGATCCCGACGGCTTTTTTGAGCGCACTCTCGTTTTTCTGCGCAACCGCCCGTTTGAGCCGTTATTGATACTGCAAATGTGGTGAATTTCGCCATCACATTGATACAAATGATAAACTTAGGGTGTATTTATGAAGGAATTCGATGATTACTCGACCAAAGAGCAGAAACAATTGGCGATTTGTCAGCGCCTGATTAGCGAAAAAAGCTACCTTTCTCAGGAAGCGCTTCGCCGCGATCTCCAACACCATGGTTTTACCGGAATTAGCCAGTCAACGGTATCCCGTCTGCTGAAACTGCTCGGGGCTATAAAAATAAGAAATACAAAAGGGCAAAAAATTTATTCTGTAAATCCGCAATCGCGACCCGCTCCTGATGCTGCCCGATCGATTGCTGAAATGGTGGTCAGCGTTGAGCACAATAGCGAATTTATCCTCATCCACACGGCGGCAGGTTATGGCCGTGCCGTTGCCAGAATCCTCGATTACCACGCGTTACCAGAGATTCTGGGTGTCATCGCTGGCAGCAGTATTGTCTGGGTTGCGCCGCGAGTTGTGCAGCGAACGGGGCTGGTGCACAAGCAGATTAACTATCTATTTAAAATGAATTAAAATTCATAAGAACCGTTTGCGGTGAATAAATTGTGCATTTTCCGCTTGATCCCATAACGGAGCTGAGTATAATCGCGGACAATTTGCCGGGAGGATGTATGGTTCAGTGTGTACGACATTTTGTCTTACCGCGTCTGAAAAAGGACGCTGGCCTGCCGTTTTTCTTTCCGTTGATCACCCATTCCGAGCCCCTCAATTGAGGGGCTTTTTTTTTGCCCAGGCGTCAGGAGATAAACATGGCTAACCCGCTCTATCAAAAACACATCATTTCCATAAACGACCTCAGCCGCGATGACCTCAATCTGGTCCTCGCGACGGCGGCGAAATTAAAAGCTAACCCACAGCCGGAGCTGTTAAAGCATAAGGTTATCGCCAGTTGCTTCTTTGAAGCGTCAACCCGCACCCGTTTATCCTTTGAAACCTCCATGCACCGCCTGGGCGCCAGCGTGGTGGGTTTTTCTGACAGCAGCAACACGTCGCTGGGCAAAAAAGGCGAAACCCTGGCCGATACCATTTCCGTCATCAGCACCTATGTCGACGCCATCGTCATGCGTCATCCGCAGGAAGGCGCCGCGCGTTTGGCTACGGAGTTCTCCGGTAACGTTCCGGTACTGAACGCAGGCGACGGCTCCAACCAACATCCCACCCAAACGCTGCTGGACCTGTTTACCATTCAGGAAACTCAGGGTCGCCTGGACAATCTGCACATCGCCATGGTGGGTGACCTGAAATATGGCCGTACCGTCCACTCCCTGACCCAGGCGCTGGCGAAGTTCGAAGGTAATCGCTTCTACTTTATCGCCCCGGACGCGCTGGCCATGCCGCAATACATTCTGGATATGCTGAATGAAAAAGGTATTGCCTGGAGCCTGCACGGCACCATCGAAGAAGTGATGGCGGAGGTCGATATCCTCTACATGACCCGCGTACAAAAAGAACGTCTGGACCCGTCCGAATACGCCAACGTGAAAGCACAGTTTGTCCTGCGCGCCAGCGATTTGAACGGCGCCAGAGCGAACATGAAGGTGCTGCATCCGCTGCCGCGCATCGATGAAATCACCACCGACGTCGATAAGACGCCGCACGCCTGGTATTTCCAGCAGGCTGGCAACGGCATCTTCGCCCGCCAGGCGTTACTGGCATTGGTACTGAATAGCGAACTGGCACTGTAAGGGAGAAAAAGAGATGACACACGATAACAAACTGCAGGTTGAAGCCATCAAACGTGGCACCGTGATTGACCATATTCCCGCACAGGTTGGTTTTAAGCTGCTGACGCTGTTCAAACTGACGGAAACCGACCAACGTATCACCATCGGTCTAAACCTGCCGTCTGGCGAGATGGGTCGTAAGGATCTGATTAAAATCGAAAACACGTTCCTGACCGACGAGCAGGTAAACCAGCTCTCCCTGTACGCCCCGCAGGCAACGGTAAACCGCATTGACGATTACGACGTGGTGGGTAAATCACGTCCGAGCCTGCCTGAGCGTATCGATAACGTGCTGGTTTGCCCGAACAGCAACTGCATCAGTCATGCTGAGCCGGTTTCTTCCAGTTTTGCAGTGAAAAAACGTGCCGATGACATCGCACTCAAATGCAAATACTGTGAAAAAGAGTTTTCGCATTATGTGGTGCTGGCCAACTAATTAGGGTTGGTTATGAAATCCCGGCTCCCTATAATGAGCGGGAACATAAGGCTGCATTCCCTGATGAAAGGATGTAGCCTACCTTACCGCTGTAATTCAGGAGAAATCATGAGCAAGACTATCGCGACGGAAAATGCACCAGCAGCAATCGGCCCATACGTTCAGGGTGTTGACCTGGGTAGCATGATTATCACTTCCGGTCAGATCCCGGTCGATCCAAAAACCGGTGCCGTATCGGAAGACGTGTCCGCTCAGGCGCGTCAGTCGCTGGAAAACGTAAAAGCTATCGTAGAAGCTGCAGGCCTGAAAGTGGGCGATATCGTAAAAACGACCGTTTTCGTTAAAGACCTGAACGATTTCGCCACCGTAAACGCGACCTACGAAGCATTCTTCACCGAGCACAACGCGACCTTCCCGGCGCGTTCTTGCGTAGAAGTTGCCCGTCTGCCGAAAGACGTGAAAATCGAGATTGAAGCGATCGCCGTTCGTCGCTAAGTCTTATTAGAGAGCCCTGCTCTGGCAGGGTTCCTTACGCGTTGTTTTTTCACAAGCAATCTCTAACTGGAAAACTCAGCTCTCTGTCCTTGTTCGTTACGCTAACTGATTTATTCTCAATTTTTTTAAAATTCCAGTGATACAATTTCATTGTTCTTTTTTTCTGCGAATCTATATTTTTTGAAAAACAAACTCGACCTAATAGCCAATTAGCTTTTGAGCTATAAACATTAGCCTTGAGAACGTAGATACTATCATCATCTATCTTCTCTAAAGTATATATCACGCCATTATAAATTTTGAAGCTAACAAGTTTATTATAACGACCGACTGAATCGATTAAAAAAATGCAAATCAACAAAATACCAATTAACATGATAATTTTTATTCTGCATCGTTGTAAAGCAAACTTCATCAGTTCGGCCCCCATGAAAAGAGATAACCGGATGAACCAATAATAGCTTTATTTCCTGCCTGACACTCAATCGCTCCCCACTTCTCACTGGCCAAACGCAGGTCATGCTCATGACCGATTATGTTGTAAATATACCTGTAAGGCTGGAAGGGGTTATCAATTGGAGTATTTACTTCTCTTAATATAATGTTTCCAGCCGATTTTTCCAGGTAAACATATAAGCCATGCCACGAGATATTTTCCGCATAATGGATACTGGTATCATCATTACGGCACCATTGCACAACCAGAAGTTGATAGCTTTCACGTATGGGAGCCCAACAAGCCAAAACAACATAAATCATATAGAGAAAAGCGCAGAATGTAGCAACACTGAGAATTCTTCCCAGAAACAAAGAGCATCGATGCTCAGTCATGCCATTTCACCTCTGATTCAATGGTACCAAAAATATTGTACTCTCTGGCAAGGCATTCCTGATGAAATCTGCCCATGAAATCATCACTAACCGGAATAACACTACCTAAACGAACCTCAGAATTTGCGACAGTAACATTCCAGTTATACCTGTCAAAAAACTTAAACTGAAATTTCAAATTATAGCTACATAATCTACTACCATTGCTCATCGTATTTTTATACTTATCTTCAGAAATTAATACCTGTCCTTTGCCCCAATATTGATATCCACCAATAGCATAAAAAAGATCTGGATCGCTGGAAATAAAATCATCTGTACTAACAGACTCAGAAGTAAAAAAATGCTGCCCTGGTGATAAATTTCGACAAAATACTTTCGCCTCATTCAACTCACTTACATAATTATCTCTTAACTGATTTGATTTGCTCATCAGGTCGAATAAATTAATATGTACATCTTCACCAGTGTTTTGCAGATAATGTAATAAATGGTCCCGAGCAACGGGATAACGATATTTTAAATAAAAGCTACCCTCGACCAATTGCTCTAAGTAACATTTATAGTGATATAATTGTTCAGAAAAGTGACCAGCACCACACCATTCACCACTCCCAGCATCTATAATATATTCAGGATCTTCTTTTCCCAATATATAATTTGACACAATCATTCCCTGTAAATAATTAACATACTCTGATGTTAACATTTACAATGTACCCTCTTCTGTTGAAGGGCATTAGCAATTCCATAATTCAGAATAAATTTAGAAGAATTGAACAGGCAAAACCAAAACCTGTTGCTGACCACCTCCATAGGAGATGGTTTTTATGCAGATCCAGAAATGCCGAATGGCTTCGTGAACGCCATCCGGCAGAGAAATAAAAAGATTACTGCCAGCCGTAGCGGCGGCTATAAAAACCTTTCACAAGCTGGGTTAATGTCATGTAACCCGCCAGAATCGCAATCAGCCACGGGAAGTAGCTCAGCGGCAGCGCCTGCAATTGCAGATAGCTGGCCAACGGCGAGAACGGTAATGCAATGCCCACCACCATTACCACCAGCGTCATCAGCATCAGCGGCCATGCGGCGCGGCTTTGGATGAACGGCACGCGACGGGTACGGATCATATGCACAATCAGCGTTTGCGACAGCAGGCCCACCACGAACCAGCCAGACTGGAACAATGTCTGATGTTCAGGCGTATTGGCATGGAAGACGAACCACATCAGGCAGAAAGTCAGAATGTCAAAGATCGAGCTGATCGGTCCAAAGAAGATCATAAAGCGGCCCAACTCGGCGGGATTCCAGCGCTGCGGCTTTTTGATCTGCTCTTCATCAACGTTATCAAACGGAATCGCCACCTGGGATACATCGTACAGCAGGTTCTGAATCAGTAAGTGCAACGGCAACATCGGCAGGAACGGTAAGAAGGCGCTCGCCACCAGCACGCTAAACACATTACCGAAGTTAGAACTGGCCGTCATTTTGATGTACTTCAGCATGTTAGAGAAGGTGCGGCGTCCTTCGATTACCCCTTCTTCCAGCACCATCAGGCTCTTTTCCAGCAGGATGATATCAGCCGCTTCACGGGCAATATCAACCGCGCCGTCAACGGAGATACCAATGTCCGCCGCGCGCAGCGCCGGAGCGTCGTTAATGCCATCCCCCATAAAGCCGACCACATGACCTTCGCGCTTGAGCAGTGTGACAATACGCTCCTTGTGCATTGGCGTCAGGCGAGCAAACAGCGTGGTGCGCTGGGCAAGCGTTGCCAGCTCGTCGTCACTTAACCCCTCAATGCTACTACCGATAACCACATCGCCCGCATCCAGCCCCACTTCATGACACACTTTCGCCGCCACCAGCTCGCTATCGCCCGTCAGAATTTTCACCGTAATACCGCTGGCTTTCAGCGCCTTAAGCGCCGGTGCGGTGGTCTCTTTCGGCGGATCGAGGAACGCGATATAGCCTTCGAGGATCAGATCGGATTCGTCAATACGCTGGTAATCACCTTCACGCGCTGGCAGGTATTTCGTCGCCACCGCCACCACGCGCAGCCCCTGGCGGTTCAGCGTGTCCGTGACGCGTTTCACCCGACGCAGCATGTTGTCATCTAACGGGACTATCTCGCCGTTGTGACGCACCTGGGTACACACGCTGAGGATCTCCTGCAGCGCGCCTTTACAGACCAACTGGTGCACATCGGTTTCTTCTGCCACCACCACCGACATGCGGCGACGTTCGAAATCAAACGGGATCTCATCGATTTTTTGCCAGCGGGTAGAGAGCCGACGGGCGGATTCTTCGTCCACGCCTTCCAGCACTGCCGTATCCAGCAGATTCTTCAGCCCGGTCTGGTAGTGGCTGTTCAGCCACGCAGAATGCAGGACGTGTTCGCTGGGCTTTCCAGATATATCAGTATGATTCTCCAGCACTATTTTATCTTGTGTCAGAGTGCCGGTTTTATCGGTGCACAGAATATCCATCGCGCCAAAGTTCTGGATAGCGTCGAGGTGTTTAACGATAACCTTTTGTTTTGACAGCTTCACCGCCCCACGCGCCAGCGTCGAGGTGACGATCATCGGCAGCATTTCTGGAGTCAGTCCCACCGCCACAGACAGCGCAAACAGCGCCGCTTCCCACCAGTCACCTTTGGTATAACCGTTGATGATCAGCACAATCGGCGCCATCACCAGCATAAAGCGGATCAGCAGCATGCTGACGCGGCTGATCCCTTTCTGGAAGGCATTCTGCTCGCTTTCCTGCTCGCTGACGCGGCCCGCCAGTTGCCCGAACCAGGTATTGGCCCCGGTCGCAATCACGATGGCCTGCGCCGTGCCGCTCACCACATTGGTGCCCATAAAGCACAGGGTATCGCATTCCAGCGGGTTGCTTTGCTGCGGGTCGCGGCTGGTTGCAACTTTCTCTACCGGCAGCGATTCACCGGTCAGCGAAGCCTGAGCCACAAACAGGTCACGAGCCTGTACCACGCGCAGATCGGCCGGGATCATATCCCCTGCCGCCAGTTTGATAATATCGCCAGGAACCAACTGATCGATCGGCAGTTCAACCCAACCGTTCTCCCCTTTCTCGTTGATAACGCGCAGCACCGTGGCGGTGTTGCTGACCATCGCTTTCAACGCATCCGCCGCTTTGGTGGAACGCGCCTCCTGCACAAAATTCAGCAGCGTCGAGATGGCGACCATCAGAGCGATGACGCCAGCAGCGAACAGATCCTCGGTGGCATAGGAAATCGCACCAAGGATAGTCAGCAGAATATTAAACGGGTTGCGGTAGCAGACCCACAGATGCACCCACCAGGGCGACGGCTTCTGCGCCGGCAACTGGTTTTCGCCATGGATTTCGCGAGCGTTCTCGACTTCTGCGGCGTTCAACCCTTCTGGGTGCGCGCCGAACGTTTTCCACAGCGCGGCTTCGTCCATCAGCGCCATTTTCAGGCAATGTTCGCTCAGCGAGGGTGGGATCGGCGTGCTGGCAACGGTTTGCGCATTGGGTAGCGGATCGCGATGCACCAGACGATGCGGTAGATGGCGGTTTAGCCGGGCAAATAGCTGGCGAGTAATATTTTTGAACATAGGCAGTCCCCCTGCACCAGTATAAACAGGCGCAGTAAATCCTTCAGGCGTGGCAAAGCCTTGCCTGATGGCAATCTCAAAATCGTAACAGGGACGTCAGAACGTCACTGTCTTACGCATCCGGTAAGACAGTGAAAGACAGGCTTACCGGAAAGGGTTGTTTCTCCGTCTCGGGAGAGGGGTGGGATCGGGATCCATATAGCCTCCGGTAAGTGAAAGATTTGCGCTGCGGATTATACGCAGAAAACCATAAGGTTTGTGGCAATTATGGCGGTATGATACAGCACGGAAACTAAACCAAATGTATACCAGACTTTGCCCATTGCACTGCGCTTGAGTAAAGTTATTCTCTATTTGGCATAACTTCACACGCAACATGGGAAAACAGGATGCAAAATCGGCTGACCATTAAAGACATCGCCCGCTTAAGCGGTGTGGGAAAATCAACCGTTTCCCGTGTGCTCAACAATGAAAGCGGCGTGAGTGAACGCACCCGCGAGCGCGTTGAAGCGGTGATGAATCAGCACGGTTTTTCCCCTTCCCGCTCCGCACGCGCCATGCGTGGGCAAAGCGACAAGGTAGTGGCGATTATCGTCACGCGTCTGGACTCGCTTTCGGAAAATCTCGCCGTGCAGACCATGCTGCCCGCCTTTTATGAACAGGGTTACGATCCGATCATGATGGAAAGCCAGTTCTCACCCGAACTGGTTGAAGAACATCTCGGCATGCTCCGACGCCGCAACATTGACGGTGTGGTGCTGTTCGGTTTTACCGGCATTACTGAATCCATGCTCACCACCTGGCAGGATTCGCTGGTGCTGCTGGCAAGAGATGCCAAAGGCTTTGCCTCGGTCTGCTATGACGATGAGGGTGCCATTCGCACCCTGATGCAGCGTTTATATGAACGCGAGCATCGCCATATTAGCTTTCTTGGCGTTCCTCATAGCGACGTGACCACCGGTAAGCGCCGCCATGAAGCTTATCTGGCATTCTGTAAGAAACACAAACTGCATCCGGTTGCCGCGCTGCCGGGTCTGGCCATGAAGCAGGGCTATGAGCAGGCCGCCAGCGTCATCACCCCGGAAACCACCGCACTAGTCTGCGCGACGGACACCCTCGCCCTTGGGGTCAGCAAATACCTGCAGGAGCAGCGAATTGAGAACCTGCAGTTGGCGAGCGTGGGCAGCACGCCGCTGATGAAATTCCTCCATCCGGAAATTATCACCGTCGACCCAGGATACGCCGAAGCCGGGCGACAAGCGGCCTCGCAGCTGATCGAGCAGATCAACGGCCGCAGCGAACCACGACAAATCGTTATTCCTTCCACCCTCTCCTGAGCGCTTTCTGAGCGTTAATTTGTGATCTTCGCTGCGTTTCGGGAACGTTCCCATTTTTAAATATTCATCGACGATATACTCTGGCGCCAACAACGCGAGAGTTGCCGGATGGCGACCTAACGCGTCTTATCCGGCCTACGGGGAACACACGTCATCATGAGCAAAATAAAACAAGCAGACATCGACCGGCTGATTGAGCTGGTAGGCGGGCGCGACAATATCGCCACGGTAAGCCACTGCATTACTCGCCTGCGTTTTGTGCTGAATCAGCCTGCGAACGCCAGGCCGAAAGAGATCGAACAGTTGCCGATGGTCAAAGGCTGCTTCACCAACGCCGGGCAATTTCAGGTGGTGATTGGCACCGAGGTAGGTGATTACTACAAAGCGCTGCTGGCGACTACCGGACAAGCCAGCGCCGACAAAGAGCAGGCGAAAAAAGCGGCACGGCAGAATATGAAATGGCATGAACAGCTGATTTCTCATTTTGCGGAGATCTTCTTCCCGCTGCTGCCCGCGCTGATTAGCGGCGGCTTGATCTTAGGTTTCCGTAACGTGATCGGCGATCTGCCGATGAGCAATGGCCAGACGCTGGCGCAGATGCATCCTTCGCTGAAAACCCTTTACGACTTCCTGTGGCTGATTGGCGAGGCGATCTTCTTCTATTTGCCGGTCGGGATCTGCTGGTCGGCGGTGAAGAAAATGGGCGGTACGCCGATCCTCGGTATTGTGCTGGGCGTAACCCTGGTTTCACCGCAGTTAATGAACGCTTATTTGCTCGGTCAGCAGGTACCGGAAGTGTGGAACTTCGGCCTGTTCAGCATTGAGAAAGTGGGCTACCAGGCGCAGGTCATTCCGGCATTGCTGGCTGGTCTGGCGCTCGGGTTTATTGAAACACGCATGAAGCGCATCGTGCCGGATTACCTGTATCTGGTGATCGTCCCGGTGTGCTCGCTGATCATTGCGGTGTTCCTCGCGCACGCCTTCATCGGTCCGTTTGGTCGCATGATCGGCGACGGTGTCGCGTTTGCGGTCCGCCATCTGCTGACCGGCAGTTTTGCTCCGATTGGCGCGGCCCTGTTCGGCTTCCTGTACGCCCCGCTGGTGATCACCGGTGTGCATCAGACCACACTGGCTATCGACATGCAGATGATTCAGAGCATGGGCGGCACGCCGGTATGGCCACTGATCGCACTGTCGAATATCGCTCAGGCTTCTGCGGTGGTCGGGATCATTATCTCCAGTCGCAAGCACAACGAACGTGAAATCTCCGTTCCTGCCGCGATCTCTGCTTATCTTGGAGTAACTGAACCAGCAATGTACGGGATCAACCTGAAATACCGCTTCCCGATGCTGTGCGCGATGATCGGCTCCGGTCTCGCCGGACTGCTGTGCGGCCTGAACGGTGTGCTGGCAAACGGGATTGGCGTCGGCGGTTTGCCGGGCATCCTCTCCATCCAGCCGACTTATTGGCAGGTATTTGGCATGGCGATGGTCATTGCGATTGTTATCCCAATGATACTGACCTCATTTGTTTACCAGCGTAAATACCGTCTGGGCACATTACAAATTATCTAACTTTTCTTCGGGGCGCAGTTGCGCCCCAGCGTATTTCCAGGAAACAACCATGAATATTCCCCACTGGTGGCAAAACGGCGTTATCTATCAGGTTTACCCCAAGAGTTTTCAGGACACTACCGGCAGCGGCACCGGCGATTTACGCGGCGTGACGCAGCGCCTCGACTATCTGCAAAAACTGGGAGTCGATGCCATCTGGCTGACGCCATTCTATATTTCGCCGCAGGTTGATAACGGTTACGACGTCGCAGATTACCTGTCTGTCGATCCGGCCTACGGTACGCTGGAAGATTTTGACGAACTGGTGACGCAGGCGAAAGCGCGCGGCATCCGTATTATTCTCGATATGGTGTTTAACCACACCTCAACCCAGCACGCCTGGTTTCGTGAAGCGCTGGATAAAGACAGCCCGTATCGTCAGTTTTATCTCTGGCGCGACGGCACGCCAGACAGCCCGCCGAATAACTGGCGTTCCAAATTTGGCGGTAACGCCTGGGGCTGGCACGCCGAAAGCGAGCAGTACTATCTGCACCTCTTTGCTCCGGAGCAGGCCGATCTGAACTGGGAAAATCCGGCGGTACGCGCCGAGCTAAAAAAAGTCTGTGAGTTCTGGGCCGATCGCGGCGTGGACGGATTGCGCCTCGACGTGGTGAATCTTATCTCTAAAGATCAGGACTACCCGAACGATCCCGACGGCGATGGGCGGCGTTTTTATACAGATGGCCCGCGCGCGCATGCGTTTTTACGCGAGATGAACCGTGACGTCTTCACGCCACGCGGCCTGATGACGGTGGGCGAGATGTCTTCCACCACACTGGAAAACTGCCAGCAGTACGCCGCACTCGATGGCAGCGAACTGTCGATGACCTTTAACTTTCACCACCTGAAAGTGGATTACCCCAACGGTGAGAAGTGGACGTTAGCCAAACCCGATTATGTCGCGCTGAAAACCCTGTTCCGTCACTGGCAGCAAGGCATGCACAATCAGGCCTGGAACGCGCTGTTCTGGTGTAACCACGATCAGCCGCGCATCGTGTCGCGTTTTGGCGATGAAGGTAAATACCGCATTCCGTCGGCCAAAATGCTGGCGATGGTGCTGCATGGCATGCAGGGCACGCCCTATATCTACCAGGGTGAAGAGATCGGCATGACCAACCCGCACTTCAGCCAGATTACCGATTATCGCGATGTGGAAAGCCATAACATGTTTGCCGAACTGAACGGTCAGGGGCGGGATGCCGACGAACTGCTGGCGATCCTCGCCAGTAAATCCCGCGATAACAGCCGCACGCCGATGCAGTGGGATGCCAGCCAACACGCGGGCTTTACCGAGGGCGAGCCATGGATCAATCTGTGTGACAACGCGGCGGAGATCAACGTGGCGGCTGCGCTGAGTGATGTCGACTCGGTGTTCTACACCTATCAGCGGCTTATCGCATTGCGCAAAGCGGAGCCAGTTATAACCTGGGGCGACTATCAGGATCTGTTACCGGACAGCCCACATCTGTGGTGTTACCAACGCGAGTGGCAAGGGCAGCGGCTGCTGGTCATTGCTAATCTGAGCGATGCCTTCCAGAACTGGCAACCAGCCCAAGCCGATGGAAACTGGCAGGTGCTGATGCACAACTATGCCGAGGTCGCCAGCCAACCTGGGGACATGACACTGCGTCCTTTTGAGGCCGTCTGGTGGTTGCAGAAGTAACGCCGCAAAGATACGGATAAGCATCTTTATCCGTATCTTTTATTGTCACCCCTAAACCACCTCCTAGGGAGGTGGTGATTGATCCTGTAAGGCTATAGCCTGAAGAATGCCCATGCCGGAATATCTCTGCTTACTCACCACAAGTAAAAGGAGACAAACCAACATGGGGCTTTACAGGAGTTCATCACATGTATATTGGCGTTGCAAATACCACATAGTCTGGACACCAAAATATCGATTCAGGATCCTCAAAGACAAGCTGGGCAAGGAGCTTTACAGGACAATCTACATTCTCTGCGGAATCAAGGATTGTGAAGTTCTGGAGTTAAATGTCCAGCCAGATCATGTACATCTAGTCGTCATCGTCCCACCTAAAATCTCAATATCAACGCTAATGGGCCATTTGAAAGGTCGCAGTGCCATCAGGCTCTACAATCGTTTTCCACACATCAGGAAGAAGCTCTGGGGAAACCATTTTTGGTCGCGTGGTTACTTTGTAGATACGGTAGGAGTGAACGAGGAAATTATCAGAAGATATGTGCGGCATCAGGAGAAAACGGAACAAACACATGAACAACAGATGGAATTGCTAGAGTAGTAAGCGGAAGGTGAAAGTAGCCCCCCTTACAGGGGGCATTTTCAAAAGCCACCTTCTAAGAAGGTGGTCTTTTACTATTCAATTCAGGAGTGACGTATAGCGATACCTGAAATGTACCATGATAAAATTTACAAGCGCTGGAGAATAAAACAAAAATACCCCTGCCTCTTATTATATAACCCGGCAGGATATTATGAAAAACCTTATTAGAACATGTTCTCTTTCAGCATTAATGATTAGCAGCCAGGGATGGTGTGGAAATACTGCAGTTGATTTACGCTTTGGTCATAACACCAACTCTGACGTTAATGACTCACGTATTAAAGTCATGCACCAGGCCGATAATGGATTTTATTTTTCCGTTGAGGCTGCACAAAATCACAATGACACATTTTTTGGCGATACCGATCGTAACGACCCCGATGATAAAGGTGTCACTGAAGCCGCTCAAGAAATAGAAACACGCTGGCGTTTTGATTTAGGCGATGGTTATGCAATTGCGCCGGGGATGGTTACTGTATTTACCACCAGCAACACGCATTACCGTCCCTTTATTCAAGGATGGAAGTCTTTTGATAATGGACTTAATCTCTCCGCGCGTTATCGCTATAACACCGTAAATGACTCACACAGTGACAGAGAATTAGACGGCAGCGGTTACACTCGCCGTCAATCTCACCAGTTCGATATCTGGTTTGCCTATAATATCGGCAAGTTTGGCATGTCTTATAATCCCCGCTTCCGCTGGCAGGATGGTGTCGACCAGGGAACGGGTGATGATACGTATTGGGAACATACCGTGGCGTTCAATTATAAACTGGACGATGGCTGGACCCCGTATGTTGAGCTAGTGTCTCTTGATAAAACCTACATCAATGACAACGGAAATCATGAAAATGATTACGCCGTGCGTCTGGGTATCGTTAAGCAACTCTGATGTTTTACGCCGCATCGTGTTGCAACAAATAGCAACCGATGCGGTCAACAACGGTCAACAACTCCAGTTGGCCTTCCCGTTGGTATAAGGAAATCGCATCTATATCAATGTCCAGGGGCCAACACAGCGTAGCCAGCGCCGCTAACGACGATTCTCTCCTGGTAATCGCAATTATTTTTAGCCCTTTTCGCAAAGCATTTCTTGCCATCTCAACTAAAGAAGCGGTTTCTCCCGATTTACTGATCAGCACCAGCGTTCCTCGCGAGACCCGGGTAAGCTGATGAATATCATTGAGAATCAAATGGGGTAAACTCGCCAGTGAAAGAAAGCGAGAAAGGTAATTCAAACTGGTCAGCGATGCACCACGTGAATATAAAAATATATGACTTGAATTACTCAGCAGGTTACATAATTGTATAATTACTTCTGTTTTTTCGTTGCCAACACTATATTTTACCGGTTCGGCAACACGTCTGTCTCGTGAAAATTTATAACGCAGTTCGGTATAACTCTGATACCCCATTTTCTTACACACCCGATTCACCGACGTCGTCGTCGTGAAGGTCTCGGTCGCAATCACTTTAGCGGAAATATCAGAAATTTCATGCGCATGGCACTGTATATATTCGAATATTAATCTTTCACTACCTTGAAAAGAATTCATAAAACAGCACTCTTTAACTAAAGATAGAATAATCATACTCGTATCTTATACCTGACACTGCAATGCGAATCACACTATCAGGATACAGGTATGCCCATACGCAATTAGTATCACCAAACGTTTAATGGTTCTTTTATTTCTCTTTATAATTTCCGCAGTCCTATTTTTAGAGATTTTACAATGACAAAACTAAAAATTGTTGCAGTAACGGCGTGCCCTACAGGTATCGCCCATACATTTATGGCGGCCAACAAAATTGTCACCTGGGCGAAAGAAAATGGCTTTGATGTTAAGGTAGAAACACAAGGAAGCGATGGGGTCAAAAATAAGCTTTCCCGGCAAGATATCGCCAGCGCTGACGCTGTCATACTGGCAACGGACGTTCCTATCCAGGATGCTGAACGATTCGCAAACACGCTACATCTTAAAATTCGTACCCAGGAACTGATTAAGAATACCGAGCGCTATATTCGCCAGGCGCTAGCCTTGAGCAAAGGCTCCACCCAAATAACTGACGAACCCGAAGAGCATCATTCCACATGGCAAATATTTATTGGCCATATTATGGCAGCAATCAGCTATATGCTGCCTGTTGTCGTTCTCGGTGGACTACTTATGGCGGTGGCGAAAATAACCGGGCAATTTATTCCCATCGCCGGAACGCCGTTCGAGGTGCTGGATAAACTGGGCTTTATGGTCATCAAGTTTATGTACCCGGTATTTGCCATGTACCTCGCCTTTTCAATTGCCGGGAAACCCGCTCTGATACCTGGTCTTATCGGCGGAATTATGTCTGACGAAGTCTACAAGCGCTTTTTTAATCTCGAAGGTTTTATGCCCTCGGGATTCTTTGGCGCAATCGCCATCGGTTTTTTTGTCGGTCATCTGGTGCAATGGCTCAACGATACAATAAAAGTACGTCAGCAAATCACCACCATAAAAACCATGCTGATCGTGCCACTGTGTACCGGTATTACACTGGTTATTGTGATGCAGTATCTGATTAACCCCATTTTTGGCGCGCTGAATCAGGCGATGGTGGCCTTTTTTACTTCCGCCGGAGACTCCGGGCGCAGCTTTTACTCGCTGATGATCGCAGCAGGTACCGCTTTCGACCTCGGCGGGCCAATTAACAAAGCTGCGGGGTCGGTGGCGCTGGGACTTAACGGCGTGAGCGATACCTTCGATTTAACAGCCAGAGAACTGGCTATCGTCATCCCTTCAATCGGCGTCGGCATTGCCGCATTGCTCAATAACCGCTTCGGTCTTCCTGATGTGTTCAATAATGAAGAAAAAACTATCGGTAGTACCTCACTACTGCTGGGATTCATTGGCATTTCCGAAGGCGCGATCCCCTTTATTCTGAAAAACCCGCGTCTGATCCCCGTCTTTATGGTCGGCGCAATGTCTGGCGCATTCATCGCCACAACGTTAGGTGTCAAACAATCCTTACCGCTACCTGCCGTTTGGGGATGGCCGCTCGCCACCAACGTCACCGGCTATCTGGTAAGCGTTTTCGCAGGCTCTCTGGTGTGCGCGTTGGGCGTACTTTTCTTCAGCCCGAAACTGGCAACAAATTCAGGAAAGTAAAATGAGTCATATCCATGTCATCGCCCACACGCACTGGGATCAAGAGTGGTATTTCACCTTGCAGGACAGCAATATCCTGGCATCGCGAAACTTTGCTGATGTTATTGATACATTAGAACGTTACGCCGATTACACCTGTTACCATTTCGACGGACAAACCGCCGTGGTTGAGGATTTTCTGGCCGTCAATCCGCAATACGTTGACCGCCTGAAGCTGCTAGTCAAAAACAAGCGGCTTTACATCGGCCCGTGGTACACCCAGACGGATACGTTCAACGTTCACGGCGAATCGATTATCCGCAACCTGAAGTACGGCATACTTTCCGCGCGTAAACTGGGCCACGCCATGATGGTGGGATATCTGCCCGATACCTTTGGTCATAACAGCCAGCTCCCGACGCTGCTTCGCGGATGCAACCTGGACAACATCGTGTTCTGGCGCGGCATTGATCATGACACGCAGGTTGCACAGAGCCAGTTTATCTGGCGTGCTCCGTCAGGTTCGCAAGTCATTGCCTGCGCAATGCTGTTTGGCTACGGGGCAGCCAAAAATATTCAACCGGACGATGCCCACCTGCAGGAAAAAATCTTTCCAATGGTGAATCTCATCCGCCAACGCGCCGGTCTGCATGACTTACTCCTGCCCTGCGGCGGCGATCAGGTCAATATTGATCCTCTGTTACCCGAGATTCTGCAGACGGTCAGCGAACGCTCCCCTACAGGCGATCGGTTCCAGATATCATCGCTGGAAGCGTTTGTTGATACGCTTCGTCAGCAAGCAGATGGATTTACCTGCTGGCAAGGCGAACTGAAATCCCCGCGCTATACCCGGATCCACAAAACCATCGGCTCCGTTCGTTACGACATTAAAAAGAAAAATTACGATATCGAACAATTTTTGTTGGGCAAGCTGGAACCGACTATTGCGCTGGCCCGCCATCATGATATTGATGTCAACCTCCAGTGGGTTGATCAAATCTGGAAAAACCTGTTACGCAACCATGCCCATGACTCCATAGGCGGGTGTAACAGTGATGCCACCAACCGGGATATCCTGCATCGCCTGGAACAGACGGAGCAGCTCAGCCATAGCCTGTGGAATCTGGTGATTAAAGAGCTGGCCATTGCCAGCAGCCAGGAGAACGACCTCTTTGTGGTGAACCCTGGCGCGACGCCCTGGTCCGGGGTTGTTAACGCCACGCTATATACCAGCACACCATCCCTTGAACTCTGCGCTGGCGAGCAGACTCTCTCATTTAGCATTATTGAACAAACAGAGCTTTCCGGTGGACGCGTGATTCAGGTTACGCCGCAGGGAGAAAAAGAGGTTGAGCTTCCGCCTTATTATCGCTCGCAGGTCGCTATCGACACGCAGGAACTGCCCGCACTGGGTTATATCAATATTGCCGTTCGCGAGGGCACGCACACGGTTTCTACGCTGCGCCCTTATGCCGAAAACCATATTGAAAATGACCATTATCGACTCAGCCTTGATGACGGAACACTGACGCTACGGGATAAACGTACCGGCAGAACGCTCTCCGACCTGCTGACCTTCGAAGATTGTGCGGATGCAGGTGACAGTTATGATTTTTCACCGCTGCAAGGTGATATCCCCAAAAATTTCAATGACTTCACGCTTCTCGCCTGCGAAAAGAGCCAGCACGTCGAGCGCTTAACGTTGGGCATCACGCTCAGCCTGCCTTATTCATTAAGCCAACGCGCGACACAAGCGTGTCCGATACAGGTTGTTTGCGAACTCCGCCAGGGCGAAACCCATCTTTTTATTGATGTCAGTCTGGAAAACAACGTTTGTGACCACCGCCTGCGCCTGCTGATCAACAGCGATATTCATACCCAGGAATCGATAGCCTCGCAGCCTTTCGGCATTATTCACCGCCCCATTGCCGACGCCCCTGCGAACTGGCAGCAACACTATCGCGAGAAGCCCGTCGATATTGAAACCAGCGAGGGAATTATCGCCATTGCGGAAAACGACAACGCGCTGGTCATAAACAGCCTGGGCATGAAAGAGTATCAGATCCTGCAAAACGCAACATCACAGGTGGCGCTGACGCTCTTCAAATCGACAGGCGTTCTGGGACGCGACGATCTGGCCTGGCGCCCCGGACGCGCTTCCGGCATCAATAATACCGTCGTTTACACGCCCGAGGCCCAGCTCCACAAGCCCCTGATCTTTAGCCTGACCCTGACACTTAGCGAGCGAGCCGACCATCTGACATTACGCCGCCTTGAGGCCAGAGCTTTACGTCAGCCTTTCAGCTGGCAGAACCAGAAATTGAATACGCTGGACAACCGTCTGGAGCGCTTCACGCTCAATTTCACACCGCGTTCACTGCCAGAAACTTTCAGTCTGCTGACGTTGCCTGAGCCGCTTATGCTCTCGGCGCTGCCACACGCCCAGACGATAAATGGAACAATATTACGTATTTTCAATGCCGGTGAGCATCCTGTTGAACTACCACCATTGCTGCAAGAAATGCCGCAGATTAACTATCTGGAAGAACCCGTTAAGCACTGCCGCGAAATTGCGCCTTTCGCCACATGCGATTTCCTTTTCTCACTGCCGGAGCGTGATGCAAAAGTATGAATATCTCCCCACATAAAGCATTTATCCGCGACACGCTGGCACAGCTCTATCCGCAAGCGGATCATCAGGCAATCGCAGCGAAGATTGAACAGCTTATCCAACGCTGGAAACCCAAAACGCAAACGACGATTCCGTTAGATCAAAGCCGTATCTGGATGATCGCCTATGGCGATAGCATCTGCGCGCAAGGGGAAAATCCCCTATCGATTCTCCACCAGTTTGCAAAACTGTGGTTGAAGGGGACGATCAGTGACATTCACCTGCTGCCGATGTTCCCGTGGACCTCCGATGACGGTTTTAGCGTGGTGGATTACCGACAGGTTGATCCCCATCTTGGGCAGTGGTCAGATATTGCCGCGCTGGCGGGCGATTTCAATTTAATGTTCGATTTTGTGATTAACCATATTTCACAGCAAAGCCGTTGGTTCCAGGGCTATTTGCATGGTGAGCCTCGCTACCAGAACTACTTTATCAACGCCGATCCGGATGAAAATTACAGCCGGATCACACGTCCGCGTACATCTCCTTTATTAACGCCATTCACGCTTAAAACAGGGGAAACGGCGCATATATGGACCACATTCAGCGCCGATCAAATTGATCTTAACTTCCGTGAACCCGAGGTTTTACTGGAAAGTATTGATATTCTTTTGGAATATGCTTCACGCGGTGCCCAGGCAATTCGACTCGATGCCGTCGGTTTCTTGTGGAAAGAGAAAAACAGCCGCTGCATTCATCTGCCGCAAACCCATCAGGTAATCAAACTCTGGCGGGCGATCCTGGAAGAGATCTGGCCTGACTGCCTGCTGATTACCGAAACCAATGTGCCACATCAGGAGAACATCAGCTATCTGGGTGCCGGGGATGAGGCTCATATGGTGTATCAATTCCCGCTACCACCGCTGACACTGCATGCCTGCCTGCGCGGCAACGCACGCTGGCTACGCCAGTGGGCGCAAAGCCTGGAGCAAGAAACCTTTCCTGCCAACACCACATTTTTCAATTTCCTCGCTAGCCATGACGGCATTGGCCTGCGACCTGTCGAAAACATCCTCTCGACGGAAGAAAAAGCGTTCCTGGTCAGTGAAGTAGAACGTAAGCAAGGACGAATTTCCTGGCGCACCAATCCAGACGGCAGCCAGTCGCCGTACGAGATGAACATTAACTTTCTGAGCGCGTTAAGCGAACCGGGAGAAGCTCCCGACACGCAGGTTGCCAGATTTGCCGCCGCTCACGCCATCCTCTTTATGTTGCAGGGCGTTCCTGCAATTTACTACCACAGCCTTCTCGGTAGCGAAAATGATATCGCAGGGTTGAACGCGTCAGGGATCAATCGCCGTATTAACCGTGAAAAACTAGATTTCGCCGCCACGCATCAGGCATTAGTCACGCCAGAATCCCGACAAGCGAAGATCTATGCCGCACTAACGACATTACTGCGCATTCGCCAACAACATCCCGCGTTCTCACCGGCAGCCGCTCAACAAGTCCTTACACTGCCGGATGCGCTATTTGGCGTCAAACGCCACCACCAGACAGAGGAAGAAACTGTCTACGGTATTGTGAATGTCACTGGCGCATCACAAACACTTCTCTTACCCGTGACGGGGACAGATCTCCTGACAGGAACCCCCTTTAATGGCGTTTGCGAACTGGCGGGCTGGCAAACGATCTGGATCCACGTCAAGGCACAACCGGAGGCATAAAACATGGAATTGTCCACACTGACTCGTCAGGCGTTAATTTTTATCGATCCGCCGCAATCGTCCCCCGATGCGATCATCCGGTATATGTCTTCAGCATTGTCTGAATGCGGACTCATTACCAATAAAGACGCTTTTATTGACAGCGTTCTGCGCCGTGAAAATGAAGGACCGACCGCGCTGGGAGAAGAGCTGGCCGTCCCTCACGGAAAATGTGATTCCGTCGTGCAGGCGTCGTTCTGCGTCGCCCTTTTTCCCGAGCCAATACTGTGGCCGGGTCTTGAAGGACCTGAACCAGTACGGTTAGTGTTCCTGCTGGCGATCCCGCCAAATGAAGCGGGTACAACGCATATGCAACTGCTCACCCAGCTCACCTCGTCGCTGGTTGAGGATGAGATGCGAAACGCCATGCTTAACGCTACGTCTGCCGAAGAAGTACTGGCGCTGCTCTCGACTGGAACGACACCAGCTCAGGAAGTGCCAGAAAACCGCGTGAAGAGCAGTTACCTTGTACCACTCATTCTGGGTCTCGTCGCCTCGGCAGCCTTCATTAATGCAGGTATCCACTGGATGCAGTCGCTGCCGTCATAGTGTGTTCCGGGCAGCAGATGCCTGCCCGGCTTTACCCTACTGTTTTTGTTGAATAATTAATCAGAATTTTCTGCCCATAATTTACAATCGCTGTACTGCCCGTCATCTGTACGCTCCGATTTTTACTTTGCGCTACATCAAATAAACCGTAAACATCCTTGATGCAAATCACTACATATAGAACTTAAAATGCACGCCGACCCAATATGTTGTATTAATCGACTACAATTGCTACAACTACAGTGCACCGCTTTACGGTGAAATTGTGGATAAAGTGGGTCAGGATTGCGGGAAGTCATTGGCAATAGAGATGAATAAAGCCATGGCCGCTTCCCCAACCTCTGTGGATAACCTGTTCTTATAAATATGGAGTGATCATGACACCGCATGTGATGAAACGAGATGGCTGTAAAGTGCCGTTTAAATCAGAGCGCATCAAAGAAGCCATTCTGCGTGCAGCTAAAGCAGCGGGAGTCGATGACGCAGATTACTGTGCCACCGTCGCAGAAGTCGTTAGTAGCCAGATGAATGAGCGCAGCCAGGTCGATATCAACGAGATCCAGACAGCGGTAGAAAACCAGCTGATGTCTGGTCCGTACAAACAACTCGCCCGTGCGTACATCGAATATCGCCACGACCGTGATATACAGCGTGAAAAGCGTGGCCGTCTGAACCAGGAAATTCGTGGTCTGGTTGAGCAAACCAACTCTGCTCTGCTGAACGAAAACGCCAACAAAGACAGCAAAGTGATCCCGACCCAGCGTGACCTGCTGGCCGGTATCGTCGCCAAACACTATGCGCGTCAGCACCTGCTGCCGCGTGATGTCGTCCAGGCGCACGAGCGTGGTGATATTCACTATCACGATCTCGACTACTCTCCGTTCTTCCCAATGTTTAACTGCATGCTGATCGACCTGAAAGGCATGCTGACGCAGGGCTTTAAGATGGGTAACGCGGAGATTGAGCCGCCAAAATCCATCTCCACCGCGACGGCCGTCACCGCGCAAATTATCGCGCAGGTTGCCAGCCATATTTATGGCGGTACCACCATTAACCGTATTGACGAAGTTCTCGCACCATTCGTGACCGAGAGCTTTAACAAGCATCGCAAAACCGCTGAAGAGTGGCAGATCCCGGATGCCGACGGTTATGCGCATTCCCGTACCGAGAAAGAGTGCTACGACGCATTCCAGTCCCTCGAGTATGAAGTGAATACCCTGCATACCGCTAACGGTCAGACGCCGTTCGTCACCTTCGGTTTTGGCCTGGGAACCAGTTGGGAATCACGTTTGATCCAGCAGTCCATTCTGCGTAATCGCATTGCGGGCCTCGGTAAAAATCGTAAAACCGCCGTGTTCCCGAAACTGGTGTTCGCCATTCGCGACGGCCTGAACCACAAGTTTGGCGATCCGAACTACGACATCAAACAGCTGGCGCTGGAGTGCGCAAGCAAGCGTATGTATCCGGACATCCTGAACTACGATCAGGTAGTGAAAGTGACCGGTTCGTTCAAAACGCCGATGGGCTGTCGCAGCTTCCTCGGCGTGTGGGAAAACGAGAACGGCGAACAGGTTCACGACGGGCGTAACAACCTCGGCGTTATCAGCCTCAACCTGCCGCGTATCGCGCTGGAAGCCCACGGCGATGAAGCCACCTTCTGGAAACTGCTCGACGATCGACTGGTGCTGGCACGTAAAGCGCTGATGACCCGCATTGCGCGTCTGGAAGGCGTGAAAGCCCGCGTGGCGCCAATCCTGTATATGGAAGGTGCCTGCGGCGTGCGTCTGAAAGCGGACGATGACGTGTCAGAAATCTTTAAAAACGGTCGCGCGTCTATCTCGCTGGGTTACATCGGCATTCACGAAACCATTAACGCACTGTTTGGTGACAAACATCTGTACGACAGCGAGCAGCTTCGCGCCAAAGCTATCGCCATTGTCGAACGCCTGCGTCAGGCAGTCGATCAGTGGAAAGACGAGACCGGCTACGGCTTCAGCCTGTACAGCACGCCGAGCGAAAACCTGTGCGATCGTTTCTGTCGTCTGGATACCGCCGAGTTTGGTGTGGTGCCAGGCGTCACCGACAAAGGTTACTACACCAACAGCTTCCACCTCGACGTGGAGAAAAAGGTTAACCCGTACGACAAGATCGATTTCGAAGCGCCATACCCGCCGCTGGCGAATGGAGGCTTCATTTGCTACGGCGAATACCCGAATATTCAGCACAACCTGAAAGCACTGGAAGACGTCTGGGATTACAGCTATCAGCACGTGCCGTATTACGGGACCAACACGCCAATTGATGAATGCTACGAGTGCGGCTTTACCGGTGAGTTCGAGTGCACCAGCAAAGGCTTTACCTGCCCGAAATGTGGTAACCACGACGCCGCGCGCGTGTCGGTCACCCGCCGCGTCTGCGGATATTTAGGCAGCCCGGACGCCCGTCCGTTTAACGCCGGTAAGCAGGAAGAAGTGAAGCGCCGCGTTAAGCATTTGGGTAATGGGCAGATAGGTTAATTTCGACAGTATTATTGCCCGGCAATGCGATGCTTTTCGGGCCATTTTTTCCGCAACGCAATTCACGTCATAGCAAGGCAGCAAATGAGTGGGTCCCGGGGAGCTTACATAAGTAAGTGACTCGGGCGCACGAATGCAGCTAACGCAGCTATGGCGCGAATTGATAAGCGGATGAGAAGCGAAAATGAACTTTCACCAATACTATCCCGTCGACATCGTTAACGGCCCCGGTACCCGCTGCACGCTGTTTGTGTCCGGGTGCGTGCATGAATGTCCCGGTTGCTATAACAAAAGCACCTGGCGGCTCAATTCCGGCGAGCCATTTACCAAAGAGATGGAAGACAAGATCATTGCCGATCTGAACGATACGCGAATCAAGCGTCAGGGGATCTCGCTCTCCGGTGGCGATCCGCTACATCCGCAAAACGTGCCGGAAATCCTGCAACTAGTGCAGCGCGTTCGCGCTGAGTGCCCCGGCAAAGATATCTGGGTGTGGACCGGCTACAAGCTCGATGAACTCAACGCCGCGCAAATGCAGGTGGTCGATCTCATCAACGTACTGGTCGATGGCAAATACGTGCAGGATCTTAAAGACCCGGCGCTGATCTGGCGAGGTAGCAGCAACCAGGTTGTGCATCATTTGCGTTAATTTTCAGGCGGTAAACATTCTGTTATCCGCCTATCAAAAACGGCTCACGCACTCCATGGCGACCGTTTTGAACTCGGTGAAATTCCGGCATGCGCAGAGCCGCGTCATGGCGCGTTCACGCAGGAAGGTGACGAAAATATCGTAGATCGCCATCGCTTCTTCGTACTCGCTTTTACTGATGGCGAGCAGGAAGATCACGTGCGCGGTTTCATCACCCCAGGCAATGCCCTGCGGGGCGAGGATAGTGTAAACCACCGTTTTCTTGGCCAGCAGACCGAGGGCGTGCGGCAGGGCAATGCTGTCACCCAGCATGGTGCTGACGATGGCCTCACGCTCAACCACTGAATCAAGGAACTCCGCGTCGACAAAACCTTCATCCTGCAACTGACGGCATAAGGTTTTGAACAACGTTTGTTGATCCATTGGCTCGTCAATTACACGAAAATGGGCGGCATCGAAGAATTTGTTCAACATCCACGGGCGGGTTCTGTCCACCAGCACCAGTTTGCCAATTTGCTCGAGTTGATAATCGGTCGGAAACGGCGCAATCATCGCTACGGGCTTATCTTTCTCACCGATCCGCGCGGTAGAGATAACAAAATCTTCGCTAATGCTTTCCCGCTGTTCGTAGTCACGCAGCGTCACGGTATCGACGATCTCTATCTGCGGATACTTACGCGCCAGCACCGCTTCAATCATCCGCGCCATCGCATTTCCGGCATCGCATACCAGCAGAACCTTCGGCTGTCTCTGGTAACCGATGTTGTAACTACGCTCCAGCCCGACGCCAATATGCAGCACGAGGAAGCCGATCTCATTTTCACTGATGGTGTACGGCGTATATTTTCCCCATCCCGAGACGGCAGCCAGCGTCATGTCCCACGCCATGGGGTAGTGCTGTTTAATATTTTCCAGCAGCGGATTGGGGATCATTATCTGGTAACGCACGCGGGTGATCATCGTCTTAATATGCGTCAGCAGATCAGCATGTAACTGTTTGTCATTCAACAGGTTGTAGTTGTACTGGGTGTTGATAAAACGCAGGATGTAATTGACCAACGCTTCGTCATCATCCGCGTTGATAGCACTGGGCGCGATCTCTTGTACCTGGCGGGCAGCAATATGCACCTGTAGCCAGTTTTCTTCGGAAACGGAAAGCGGTTTGTCTGCCAGGCGGTGCAATACCGCCGCGATTTCCCGCGTGGCCAGGCACACCGATTGATCGGCCTCTTCTGCGGCAAAATCCGGGAGTGGATACCCTTCGCTAATCCGCCGTACCGCCACCGCGCAGTACAAGCGTAAAAACAGCTCGCCCTCATCGGTCAGACGAATATGGAAACGGGCAAAAATGTCCTGCAAAACGGGCTGTAACTGCTCAGGGATCCCGGCATTCAGCGCTTCTTGCGTCACTAACGGGTGCTGCGGATCCTGCTGTGCCAGCGTCCACAGCAGATCGGTCAAACAGGCGCGAATCGCCATTTCGCTGCCGAACAGTTTCATGCCGTGACGGGGACGCGTTTCCAGCGTCAGATGATAACATTGCAGATGCTCGCGCACCTCAGCCATATCGTTTTGCAGCGTCGCGCGGCTGATAAACCATTCATCAGCCAAATCTTCCAGCTTTAGCGAGAAAGCCGACGTCAGAAAACGCACCACCAGCCAGTGTATCCGTTCCTGGCTGGTTCGAGGGATGCGTAGCAACGCGTTAGGCTGCTGCGTTTGCAGGGTGTTATAACTTGCCGGGTCGTCAATTTTGAGCTGATAACCGTTACCCCGGCTGAGGACAAACTGTGCGCCGTACTGGGTGAGCAGCGCGTTTAGCGCGGTGATATCCGCCCGTACGGTGCGTGTGGAAACCGACAACCGCTGCGCCAGCTCGTCCTGTGGAAGCGCTTCGTTTTGCAACATGTCAAACAGCTGTGCTAAACGTTGGTTGGGGAATCGCACGTCAGTTTCCTCATCAGTCAGTTAGCCTACGCAGGCCCGGGTCATCGCCATCAGCTGGCGTACGTCATCCGGACGAGTGTTACCACTCACCTTATCAATAATCGAACTATAGATGTGAGGAATGATTTTACTCACTCCGGCATCGAGGGCAATCTGCAGGATTTCAGTGAAATTATCCAGATCGATACCGCCGGTTGGCTCCAGCCAGAAGTCATGACGGGCGCAGGCCTGCGCTACGGCAATGTACTCTTCACGGCATTTCAGGCCGCCCATCGGGAAGTATTTAATCGAGCTACCGCCCATATCTTTGAGCAGCGCAATCGCGGTTTCTACCGGCACAATACCGTCCGGCGTCTGGCTGCTCAGCGGACCGGTGGAGATTTTCACCCTGCCCGGCATGCCGGTTGGCGAGACCAGACCGTTGACTACTGTATCCTGCTGGCCCAGCAGCGCGCGACTGGTGGCCACACCGGTAAAGACCTGATTAACATGCTGCGGCTGTACCTGACGGGAAATTTCACTGACCATCGCCGACTGGTTAGGATCGCCCGCCCCCAGCCCCACGGAGAGCGCATTGTCGATAAGCGCTGCGTATTCACGCATATCCGCTACTGCGCTTGCGACATCCGGGTAATTTTTTGACAACACACCAACCAGCACGTGTCCTTCCGCCGCCGCGTAAATATCCCGGGCATTTTCTTTGGAGCCTGCCAGCACGTTCAGGCAGACGCGGTCGCGATAAAAGTTAGGGGTCAGTTTCATACTTCTTTCTCCTGCGAAATCACTTCACCAATTCGACGGGCCACAATCTCCAGCTGCGCACGATCGACGCTGCGCACATCGGCTTCGATAATGCCTTCGTTAGCTTTGTAACCACGGAAGTAAATCGCGTACTCGCCTTGTTTCAGGGCTTCAACCAGTTCGCCCGTGGCGATCCCGGTTACCGCTTCATCAAACTTAATTTCCGTGCGTGCGATGTCGCGCCCTGCGCTATCCCACACCACGCGGGCGCTCACGCCGTTAAGCTGGTTCAACGCATTAATGAACGGCGTCATTTTCTCGACCATCTCCGCGCCACTCTCTTTCTGTGCGTTCAGATACAGTTCGATAGCGCAGGTCAGGCCAAGAATTCCCTCTTTCCCCACCTTCATCGCCCGGCCAATTCCCGCCGTCTGGCGCTTCACCCACTCAACATATTGGGTTTTACCTATCACCAGACCGCTGGTTGGTCCTTCAATCGCCTTCGCGCCGCTATAAATAACCAGATCTGCGCCAACCCGGTAGTAGCACTGCAAATCCTCTTCCGCCGCCGCATCCACGATCAGCGGCAGGTTATGCGTACGCGCCACCACCGCAGCCTGCTCCACGCTGAGCATACTTTTCTGGACGCAGTGGTGAGATTTGATATACAGAATGGCCGCCGTACGCGGTGTAATGGCTGCAGCCAGCTGCGCCGCGGAACATTCGTTGGCATAACCAGCCTCCACTAACTTACCGCCGCCAAGCGCCACCATGGTACCCACCGGAGCGCCAAAGTTGACGTTGTGGCCTCTGGGCAGCACGATTTCGTTGTTCTCGATGGGCGTGACGTGCAGGTTCTCCAGCAGCCAGTCGCTGTCTTTAACCAATACGCCAGCCACCGACAGGGCGATCCCCGCCGAGGCGCAGGAGACAACGGTTGCCCCTTCCACTTCCAGCAATTTCGCGATGTAGTCGCCGGTTTTATTGACCAGGTCTTTCATCTCAAAGTATTGATTCATCCCCGCCATCGCCGCTTCAACCACTTCTGGTCGCGGCGTGGAAACGCCAAGCGCCGTCATGCGGCCGGAGGTATTAATCACCTGTTTTAAATCGTATTTCTCAAAAATCGAAGGCATGTTCCGCGCTCCCTTGTTCGGTCATATAGCCCTTGCCCGCACGTATTGCGGCAAGCGGCACCAGCAGTTGTTCAGCCTGCAGGCTGTCGTTTTCTGCATCTACCAGCACGGTTGGCTGGCGCTTAAGCGTAAAGAGGGTTAAATCAGCATCCAGACCGACCTGCAGTCGCCCCTTCTGTTTCAGGCGCAGGCCGTCGGCAGCATTGGCGGTAACGCACTCAATAACCTGCGGAAGCGACATCCCAATGGCGAGAAATTTCGACATCACATTCGCCAGAGAATGCACCGGGCCGCTGATACGGTTGCGACAGTAAATATCGGAACTGATGGTGTGTGGCAAAATCCCCAGTTCAATAGCGCGTTTTGCCACCGCAAAGCTCAGGCTGGCGGTGCCATGCCCAACGTCCAGACGCACGCCGCGTGAAATCGCCCGCGTCACTGACGCCCGCAACTCGCCTTGCGGCGTCAGAATGCGGTTCGGCTTACCGTTGTAGCAGTGGGTAATGATGTCACCCGCGCTCAGGCGCTCGGCGATCTCATCCAGGTCCGGCGGGTTGTTGCCAATGTGCACCATCAGCGGCAGGTCGCCGTTCTCTTTTTGCATCGCTTTGGCGCGATCCAGCGGGGTGATGCCATTTTCACCGACTACGCTGCTACTCATACGTGCCTTCAGACCGACGATAAAATCAGGGTGGCGTTTCACCGCCTCTCGCACCGCATCAGCGTCAATATTGGCCATGTTGGCCAGCTCGTTCTGGGCGATAAGCCCAACGCGAGAGATATTAAGCAACGCATACACTTCGGTGGCAGCTTCCCGGGTCAGGGTGTAAAAATCGTCGATGTCATCGGACCCGGTACTGCCCGCATCCACCACAGTAGTGACGCCAGTCGCAATACCGACGCTATCCGGCTGGTCGTGGTAAATCGGGGATTTCGGGTAGCAATGAACGTGGGAGTCAATCCAGCCTGCGCTGACGTAGCACTCGCCGCCCAGCTCAATGGTTTTCAGCGCCGGGCCATCAACGTCGCCCAACGCCGCGATCTTGCCGTCTTTGAGCGCAATATCGCTCACCGTATCGTCAACGAGGCGCGCACGGCGCAGGAGTAAATCAAACATCGCTCTCTCCTATGCCGGATGGCGGCGTAACCGCCTTATCCGGCCTGCAAATCAACAGTTAGCTAATGGCAATCGGGAAGATGGACCCGAGGATCATTGCCCCAAGAATCGCCCCGCCGGTAATCGGTTTTTGCCACAGATAAAACAGCAGCGCACCCGCCAGAGAACCGATTCCGATAGGAATAGAAGCCGTCATCGCGCTGAGGATAATCAACGGTCCGAGGAAGCGGCCGGAGGCGTTACCGGCCCCCATCATGACGTCCGCACCGTAGGTTGAGTCGCTCTGGTTGATGGTGAACTTACGCGCCAGAATGATGATGTAGCCAATCGCCAGACCAATCACCAGACCGGTGACCAGCGAGGCGGCAAAGTTGGCGACCGGGAAGATAATGCCCGCGCCCAGTAGCAGCGCCGGAACGCCTAACCCAACCCCGGTCTGAATCGCCCCGCCGATATCCAGAATCCCCACCAGCGAACCTTCAATGATGCGGGCAAACAGGAAACTTGCGCCAAATGCCGCCACCGCCCCGTAGGAGCCGGTATCCATTCCCGCCTTCAGCATCGCCACAAAAGCCACTTCGTTAAATGCGCCAATACCGTACAGGTAGTACATGTGCGTTCCGGCAAATACGCCGGATGAGAGCAGGCCCACGAAGATCGGGAACGACCAGTCAGCGAACCAAAAACCTTTATTCTGTTCCATGATGACCTCCGTTATTTGCCGCTGAGCGAGTTGTGGATAAGTTCGAGCCAGTTAGGCACGGTCAGATGGAAGGATTCGATCATCTTCATATCGAAACCGCGGAAGAAGCCGCTCAGGACAAACAGCGCGACGATAGCTACCATCATCACTTTCGTGACGTGGTTCCAGCCGCTTTCTTCAACACCTTTGCCGATCAGAATACCGAGCACCAGCCCCGGAACGGCGTTGCCCATGATCAGCTGCGCCGCGCCGCCAAAAACGGTGGCCCAGAAGCCGGATTTCTTACCGGCGTCGATCGCCGCCAGCCAGAAGATCACCGGCATCACGGTGTTAACCAGCAGGTTAGCCGCGGGCACCAGCACCTTGACGGCGGTAACCTGCAACGCTTCCGGTACGGATGACGCAGTGAGGTTCAGGAAGGTCACCACGATCATCCCGATAACGCCGCAGGCAATTGCCATGCGCTTAGGATCGTGCAGTGTTTCACCGACGTTGCGATTTTTAATCATCAGCGCGGCGGCGCCCCAGTTGGGGATGATGCGATGGTCGACGTCCTGAGTGAACGCCCCCGCCGCAACGGAGGAAGCCCAGGCGTTAAAGAAGAAGCCCAGACCGAACGAGAAGTGAGAAGCCGGATCCCCTTCGCAGGAATTCAGTTCTCCAAGAGTACGAAACGCGCCCATTCCTTGAGTGGTAGGCGCATGAAACATGCGTGCAGCCCCAGCGCCGACACCAACGCCAACCAACGCGCCGATGATGAGCGATTTTATTAATATTATCAGGAACATAATTATGCCTTTTAATAGAAAATCAGCGTTGCGTAACGAAATCCACCTTGTCGAGATTGATGGCAGTCACGTTGACGGTCACGTCCAGCTCCACGCTGAAAGTGCGTCTTTCCCGGCGCAAAAAGAGGAATAAAAACGCCTCTTTACGCACCGATTCACGCGCTTGAACAACCTGCACATCCTGTGGCTCAATACGCAGTAAGATATGCGGCGACGCTTTCATCACCGCAGCCTGAACGTGGTTCAGGGCATCGGCAAAGGCGCGAGCTTTGGTCTCGCCCTTACCCGTGACTCTCACCGTGGTGGTGAATTGCTCTTTCATGCTTAAGCGCCGTGTTTCTTTTGCCAGGCCTGCACCAGGCGCTCGCCGAGCTCTTCTTTGTCCATAAAGCCGAATCCCAGTACGTTGCACCCTTCGTTGATGGCGGTTACCCCTTCATCGACCGAACGCATGCCGTATTTCGCTTTGTAGCCGTATTTGGTCTGCGCAGTAATCGCACCCGCACCACCGCTGCCGCAAAACGAGATACCAAAGGTGGCGTTTTCCGCCTTCATCACGTCACCCAGCTTCATATCTGCTGCGACACCCGGCACCACAATGGCACGGCCACCCGCTTTCTCTACGCCTGCCGCCACTTTCTGGCCTTTACCCAGACGATCGCCAATCACTACGGTAATCTGTTCCATCTTTTTCTCCTTAAAGGTTGTCTTTCGCGACTTCAAAGTGCACCGACAGCAGCCAGGCCTCTTCCTCAGGAAGATTGCCAAACTCGGCAACCACGTCGCGGGCAAGCGCCATTGACTCGGCAGATATTTCATCAAACAAGCTGGCATCGACTTCTGGTAAGGGTTCACCCGTTACCGAGCGGTGCGCCATGGCGCGAACATGCGACGTCAGCATCTGTTCCTGTACGGCGTTGGGAATAATGTTGCGTTCACGCAGCAAGGCATACACCTGCGCCAGCATGCGGTCGGCCAGTTCCACCGATTCCCCCATGTCATTCATTACAGCTCCGTTATTCACTCGTCTTACCCCGTTAATGTCTCTGAGGGTAAATTAGCGACGGAGGTTATAAGTTTGTAGCGAGTTGTTTTCCACTTCGAAGTGGAAAGGTGTGCAGCGATAGTGATCTGTGCCGCAAAAAGGGCTGGAACCACGATTTATCACCGGAAGAATGTGATTGAGATCGCAAGAGTGGGCCGCAAAATGGAAGGAAGTGCGAACAATGAATGGACGATAAAAATGAAAAAATGTGATGGGGATAGCGTTTACTTATGGGGCGTGCAGTAGCGGGGGATTTTATCCGGCCTACGGGTATGCAGGCCGGATAGCGCAGATTAGCGGAACTTCTTGTGGTTTTCGTTGCGCGTGGTTTTCAGCTCTTCCGCAACGGCTTTCGCCTCTTTAACTTTACCTTCGTTCGCCAGCTTCAGCGCGCCGTCAATCTGGCCGATCAGCGTGTCAAAGCCGTGGCGGAAATCTTTCATCTCCGGGCTGTCCGGGGATTTGTTTTCCAGCTTCGGCGGCGTACCTTTTTGCGCGTCCAGCGCGGCTGCACGCATTTTGGTTAACGCGTCTTTCAGTTCAGTCGCATTATCCGTTTTTTCGACAATTTTCAGGTTGTCGTTGAGGATCCCCATGTCATCTTCGAGATCGGCTGCAAACGCAGAAGAACCAAGAACCAGCGTTGAAGCTGCGACGATCGCTAACAGGTGTTTACGCATTGCTCACTTCCTTTTTTATTATTAAAAATTAACGCCTTAACGAGTATTACTGCCCAGCGATTTTCATCTCCGGTAACAATACCGAACCACATTGGATATTACTGCGCGTTTCAATATCGTTCCCCACGGTCACAATATTGCGCCACATCTCTTTTAAGTTACCGGCGATGGTAATTTCACTCACCGGATACTGAATTTCACCATTTTCGACCCAGAAGCCCGCCGCGCCGCGCGAGTAATCGCCGGTAATGCCGCTTACGCCCTGTCCCATCAGCTCGGTAACCACAAGACCTGTGCCCATCTCTTTGAGCAACTGCTCGAAGCTTAGACCTTGTCCCGGAATTCGCCAGTTGTGGATCCCGCCCGCATGCCCAGTGCTCTTCAGGCCCAGCTTACGTGCGGAATAGTTAGTCAACAGCCATTGAGTCAGCACGCCTTCTTTAATGATGTCACGGCGTTCAGTCCGTACCCCTTCGCTGTCGAACGGTGAAGACGCCAGCCCTTTCAGCAGGTGCGGATGTTCTTCAATAGTCAGCCATTCCGGCAGAATTTGTTTGCCCAGCGAATCCAGCAGGAAGGTGGATTTGCGGTACACCGAACCGCCTGCGATCGCGCCGACCAGGTGTCCGAACAGTCCGGTCGCCACTTCGTTGGCGAAAATCACCGGCGCTTTCATGGTGGACAGCTTACGCGGAGACAGGCGTGATAAGGTACGGCGAGCACAGTCAGCCCCCACCCACTCCGGCATTTGCAGATCGCCCATCGCCCGGCCAATGGTGTAGGCGTAATCACGCTCCATATCACCATTTTCTTCCGCGATCACACAGCTGGAAAGGGAATGACGCGTGGAGCAGTAGCCCTGCAGCATGCCGTGGCTGTTACCAAACACTTTGATGCCATAGTGGCTGTTAAAGCTGCCGCCTTCGGTATTGGTGATACGCTTATCAGCCTGCAGCGCCGCCTGTTCAGCACGAGCGGCCAGTTCGATGGCTTCATCAGGGGAAACTTCCGCCGGGTGGAACAGGTCCAGATCGGGCGCATCAAAGGCCAGCAGTTCTTTATCTGCCACGCCTGCGCACGGATCCGGCGAAGTGTAACGTGCAATGTCCAGCGCAGCCTGCACGGTGCGTGCAATCGCCTGCGGGCTTAAATCGGTGGACGATGCGCTGCCCTTACGGTTCTGGTGATAAACCGTAATCCCCAGTGCACCATCGCTATTGAATTCGACGTTCTCCACTTCACCATAACGGGTGCTGACGCTAATACCCGTGGTCTTGCTCACAGCGACTTCCGCGCCATCCGACTTACCTGACGCTAATTCCAGTGCCGTCGAGACTGCTTCTTCCAGAATCTTACGCTGCGCTTCAACTTGTGAGATTACTTTCATCGCAAATGCCATAATGTAGAGAGAGTTTCTCTGAAGTCTAACAGAGAACCGTTTTTCAGTGCGCATCTTAACTGGTAACATTAGCCTCTTTTTTTAAGGAGCCTGAAATGACAAAGCAGCCCGAAGACTGGCTCGACGACGTTCCCGGTGATGACATCGAAGACGAAGACGATGAAATTATCTGGGTCAGTAAAAGTGAAATTAAACGCGATGCCGAGGAGTTAAAACGCCTGGGTGCGGAACTGGTTGATCTGGGGAAAAACGCGCTGGATAAGATCCCGCTTGATGCGGATTTACGTGCCGCCATTGAGCTGGCCCAGCGTATTAAGATGGAAGGACGCCGCCGCCAGCTGCAGTTGATTGGCAAAATGTTGCGCCAGCGCGATGTTGATCCTATTCGTCAGGCGCTGGACAAGCTGAAAAATCGTCACAACCAGCAGGTCGTTGTCTTCCATAAGCTGGAGCAACTGCGTGACCGTATGGTTGACGGTAGCGATGAAGCCATCGAAGAAGTGATGAATCTGTGGCCTGACGCCGACCGCCAGCAACTGCGTTCGCTGGTGCGTAACGCCAGGAAAGAAAAAGCGGGCAACAAGCCGCCAAAATCTTCCCGCCAGATCTTCCAGTATCTGCGTGAACTGGCGGAAAACGAGGCGTAATTCCGCAAAGGATGCCCCATCCCTTGGGGCACCACCTTTACAACGCCATCACATGATGGCGCAAATCCTCATTAAAGCGCTGGTAGCATTCTGCATCTATTGCGTGCGGATAGCTCAGCACAATCAGTTCATGGTCAGCAATCCCCTGATGATACGCCGGATGCGTATGCGGCCATTCATTCGCACAAAACCCCATCGACTCATAAAAGCGTAAACGTTTATTAGCGATATCCGTTGTTAACGGATCAATCTCCAGAATCGTCATCGGAGAACGGGTGAGAATAGTGTGTAACACCTTTTTTCCATAGCCTTGCGAACGTAGCGCGCCATCAATCGCCAGATGCTCGATATACATATATTCGCCGAAATCCCAGCAACCGCTGAGCCCCACAAATGTCGTACCGTCAAACCACGCTTCCAGCGCATAGTGCGGGTTACTTAACGCCAACTGTTTCGCTGGCATTTCCCGCTGCTCATGCCAGGGAAACGACTGAGCGTAAAGCGCATCCAACGGGAGAAAAAGTGCCGAGGTGGTAGACGCTATTTTTTCGCGAGTGAGCATAGTTAATACCGTTGTAGACAATCACGACCCTGCCAGAAAAACGTTATGCCTGTACCGCCTGGCGTTATTTTACTCTTCCGCTTCTGCCTGAGCTTTCTTCGCCAGGCCATCCAGCAGTTTTTGATGAATACCGCCAAACCCGCCGTTGCTCATCACCAGAATGTGATCGCCTGGCTGCGCGGTTTTCACCACCATATCTGCCAGGGCATCCACATCGCCACTCCAGTGTGCCGGCTGAACGCAGGCTTCAGCGACTTCGGCTACCTGCCACGGAATATGCGGAGGTTGCAGCAGGAACACTTCGTCCGCACGGCCTAGCGACGGCGCCAGATCGTCTTTGCACAGGCCCATTTTCATGGTGTTCGAGCGAGGTTCCAGCACTGCGATGATGCGCGCCGTACCGCCCACTTTACCGCGCAACGCCGCAAGCGTTGCCAGAATGGCCGTCGGGTGATGGGCAAAATCGTCATACACCGTCACGCCATTGGCTTCACCGCGCAGCTCAAGACGACGACGGGCGTTAATGAATGAACCGAGCGCATTAGCTGCATCTGCAGGCACGACGCCCACATGGCGCGCAGCCGCAATCGCCATCAGACCGTTATGCATATTGTGCTCGCCCACCAGGCCCCACTTCACTTCGCCGACTTTTTCACCGTCCAGCCATACTTCCCACTCAGAAGCATCGGTGGTCAGTTTTTTCGCCTGCCAGTGACCTTGTTCGCCCACCAGCTCTTGTTCGCTCCAGCAGCCCATCGCCATCGTTTGTTTCAGATTGATGTCGTTTTCCGGGTAGATGATGCGTCCCTGGCCCGGCACGATACGCACCAGATGGTGGAACTGTTTCTGGATCGCTTTCAAATCGTCAAAGATGTCCGCGTGATCAAACTCAAGGTTGTTGAGGATCAGCGTACGCGGGCAGTAATGCACGAATTTAGAACGCTTGTCGAAGAACGCGCAGTCGTACTCATCCGCTTCAATCACGAAGAAGTCGCTTTCGCCCAGACGCGCAGAAACCTCGAAGTTACCCGGTACGCCGCCGATCACAAAGCCAGGCTTATAGCCGCAGGCTTCGAGGATCCAGGTCGCCATTCCGGCGGTGGTGGTTTTGCCGTGCGTACCCGCAACCGCCAGTACCCAGCGGTCGCGCAATACAAAGTCATGTAGCCACTGCGGGCCAGACATGTACGGAATGTTCTTCTCGAGAACCGCTTCCACGCACGGATTACCACGGGTCATGGCATTGCCGATGATCACTAAGTCCGGCTGCGGGTCGAGCTGGCTGGCATCGTAACCCTGAATCAGATCAATGCCTTGCCTCTCAAGTAAGGTACTCATCGGCGGATACACATTGGCGTCCGAACCGGTTACTTCATGACCGAGCGAGCGCGCCAGCATCGCCAGACCGCCCATGAAAGTGCCACAAATTCCCAAAATATGAATGCGCATACGTCACTATCCTTTTTTAATCTGGGGGCCATTTTACGCACATGTCCGGCAAGTGAGAAACGCATTTCAGGATATTCCGCAGTTTGCTGGCGCGATTCACCTAAGCGCAACAATGGAAATATTTGTTAATATTGTTGCGGTCGCTTTACTCCACATAAATTGCAGGGAAAGTGTTATGAAAACGTTAGGTGAATTTATTGTCGAAAAGCAGCACGAGTTTTCTCATGCTACCGGTGAACTCACTGCTTTGTTGTCGGCAATAAAGCTGGGCGCCAAGATCATCCACCGCGATATCAACAAGGCCGGTCTGGTCGATATCCTGGGTGCCAGCGGTGCTGAGAACGTGCAGGGAGAGGTTCAGCAAAAACTCGATCTGTTCGCGAACGAAAAACTGAAAGCTGCACTGAAGGCGCGCGACATTGTGGCGGGCATTGCCTCGGAAGAAGAAGATGAGATCGTCGTCTTTGAAGGCTGTGAACACGCTAAATACGTTGTGCTAATGGATCCGCTGGATGGCTCATCCAACATCGATGTTAACGTCTCTGTCGGTACGATTTTCTCTATTTACCGCCGCGTAACCCCAGTCGGCACACCGGTCACGGAAGAGGATTTCCTGCAACCGGGCAACAAGCAGGTTGCTGCAGGTTACGTGGTTTATGGTTCTTCCACCATGCTGGTGTACACCACCGGCTGTGGCGTGCACGCCTTCACCTACGATCCTTCTCTGGGCGTATTCTGCCTCAGCCAGGAACGTATGCGCTTCCCGGCGAAAGGCAGCACGTACTCCATTAACGAAGGTAACTACATCAAATTCCCGAACGGCGTGAAGAAGTACATTAAATTCTGCCAGGAAGAAGATAAGTCAACCCAGCGCCCGTACACCTCGCGCTACATTGGCTCTCTGGTTGCCGACTTCCATCGCAATCTGCTGAAAGGCGGGATCTACCTGTACCCAAGCACTGCCAGCCACCCGGAAGGGAAACTGCGTCTGCTGTATGAATGCAACCCAATGGCCCTGCTGGCCGAGCAAGCGGGCGGCAAGGCGAGCGACGGTAAAAATCGTATTCTGGATATCATCCCGGAAAGCCTGCACCAGCGCCGCTCCTTCTTCGTGGGTAACGACCATATGGTTGAAGATGTAGAACGCTTTATCCGCGAGTTCCCGGACGCGTAAGCGCAACATCCGGCCTACAGCACGTTGCAGGCCGGATAAGCGAAGTGCCATCCGGCACAATACGGTGATATTGCCGGATGGCGGCGTAAACGCCTTTATCCGGCCTACGCATGGTTAGGCTGTCTGTAGCTTAAATACGGCCATTGCTTCGATTAGCGCTGAAGACTGTTCTTCCAGCGAGCGGGTAGCCGCTGACGACTGCTGTACCAGCGCCGCATTTTGCTGCGCCGTTTCATCCATCTGAATCACCGCAATATTCACCTGTTCTATGCCGCGACTCTGTTCCTGGGACGCACTGGCAATTTCACGCATCAGTTTGGTCATGCGCATGACTTCATTGGCAATCTCATCCATGGTTTCGCCCGCCTGCTGCGCCAGTTCGCTGCCTTCCCCTACGTGGGTGTGCGAATCGCTGATTAACGTGCGGATCTCTTTGGCCGCCTCGGCGCTGCGGCTGGCCAGATTACGTACTTCACCTGCAACAACCGCAAAGCCCCGCCCCTGCTCACCGGCGCGCGCCGCTTCAACGGAAGCGTTGAGCGCCAGGATATTGGTCTGGAAAGCAATACCGTCGATTACGCTGAGGATGTCGGCGATTCGGCTGGAGCTGCCGGAAATATCGCGCATTTTCTCGATCACATAGCACACCATTTCACTACCGCGATCGGCGGTATCCGACACCGATTTCGCCAGTTGGTGAGCCTGTTCCGCGTTCTGCGCATTCTGTTTCACCGTCGCCGTGAGTTCTTCCATGCTGGCGGCGGTCTGCTCCAGTGAAGTGGCTGTCGATTCAGTGCGTTGCGCCAGATGCTGGTTCCCGGCCGTCAGTTCACGACTGCCAATATCAATTTGCGAACTGGCATCGCGTACGCGTTGTACCGAGTCGCCCAGCGCATGGCGCATGTCATCCATTGCCGCGTTCAGTCGGTTGAATTCAGCGCTGGCCGACAGCGTGGTAACCGGTGATAAATCCCCCGTCGCCAGACGTTCCAGTTGCTCAACCATATTATCCAGCGGTTTGAGAAACTTATTTCGCAGCATAAACCAAATAACCGCCAGCAATGCGATAGCAGCCAACATCGCAGCGCTCATAATACCGTGATAAATCAATGATGTAATGACACGCGTCGAGGCATATAGCCCCATACCACCGGTCAGTAACAGAAGGAAAGTCAGCAAAGACAATAACACCAACAAACTTGATCGAATTGAAAGGGATTTTGGCATCGTTATATTTCCGGTTGTAGGGTTAAAACAGACCTGTACAGAACCTATCGACTACAACCGGAAAAAGTTTAGGTATTTAAATGTTTTGTGCAAAATCAGGATGTTACTTTGGTGTTGCCGCCGTACCCACTCGGGTAACCGGCGAGCTTTGACGATTTTCCCAAAGCACCGTCAGGCCACGTTGTAACGCTATAAAAATAAACAATAAAATGCCAATCGCGATCTTCGTCCACCAGGAACTTAATGTGCCATCAAAATTAATGTAGGTCTGGATCAGCCCTTGGATCGCCACGCCAAATAGCGTACCCAACACCGTTCCCACGCCGCCGCTTAGCAGCGTTCCGCCAATCACCACTGAGGCAATCGCATCCAGCTCAACGCCAACGCCCGCCAGCGCATAACCCGCCTGGGTGTAAATGGAAAACACAATGCCGGCAAGCGTCGCCAGCCCGGTAGACAGCATATAAATGCGGATCGTTGTGCTGCGAGTAGAAATGCCCATCAGGTTAGCAGAGGTGGCGTTGCCGCCAATGGCGTAAACCTGATTACCAAAGCGCGTACGATGCGCAAGGAAGATGCCAATCACCACCACGCCCAGCATTAACAACCCCATCGCGCTCAGGCGACCGCCGCCAGGAATTTTCCATGCCAGACTTGAGAGCGTGTCATAAATCGGATGGTTAATCGGGATGGATTCTTCTGAAACCAGATAGCTGACGCCGCGCAGGAAGAACATTCCCGCCAGCGTAATAATGAATGCTGGGATCTTCAGCGCATCAATCAGTAACCCCATAAACGCGCCAAACGCGCAGCCCATCAGCAAAATCAGGGGGAACGCCAGCAGCGGGGAAATACCCCAATAGCCAATGGCCTTCGCCAAAAATACGCCGGTAAACGCGATCACCGAGCCAACGGAAAGGTCGATCCCGCCAGAGAGGATCACGAAGGTCATGCCCACGGCGATAATCCCTAAAAAAGCGTTATCGGTCAGGATATTGCAAATCACCCGGGTGGAAGCAAAAGCTGGAAACTGCGTCAGGCAGTAAAGGTAGCCCAGCACAAACACGCCGAGGGTGATCATCAGCGGTAAATTACGTTTTATCATGACCACGCACTCCTTTTATCAGGCTGATAAAGCGTTGTGATTGCACGACCAGCACACACAACACCACCACGGCTTTGACCACCTGATTCAGTTCCGGCTGGAAGCCCGACAGCAAAATCCCGGTGTTCATGCCCTGAATAATCAACGCGCCTACCACCGACAGCAGCAGGTTAAAGCGCCCGCCCATTAGCGAGCCACCACCGATGACTACCGCCAGGATGGCATCCAGTTCCAGCCATAATCCGGCGTTATTGGCGTCTGCCCCGCGGATATCCGCCGTGACGATAATGCCAGCGATAGCCGCGCACAGGCCGCTCAGCACATAGGTGAGCATCACGATAATGCGGGTGTTCACCCCAGCGTTTTTTGCCGCACGAATGTTGATACCCACCGCTTCGATAAACATACCCAGCGCCGTTTTCCGCGTCAGCAGCCAGAACACCACCAGCGTGAGCAGTGCAATAATTACCGGCGTAGGGAACAGTAAGAGCGAGCCGCTACCAAACCACGACAGCTCGGGCGAGTTGAAAGTGACGATTTGCCCGGAAGTGATAAGCTGCGCCACTCCACGCCCGGCCACCATCAGGATTAGCGTGGCGACAAACGGTTGGATCTTGAGTATGGCCACCAGAATCCCATTCCACAGCCCGGCCAGAATGCCGGAGCCTAAGGCGGCAAGCAGCACCACCGGTAGACTGTGCCCGGCCACCGTCATCGCCGCAGTAGTGGCGCCAGCAATAGCCATGACGGCCCCCACGGAAAGGTCGATGCCGCCGGTGGCAATCACCAGCGTCATACCAATCGCCAACAGCGCCACGGGAGCGGCGCGGTTGAGAATATCAATCGGGCTACCAAACAGCCGACCATCCTGCAAAATCACCTGGTAGAAGTGCGGGGCGACCAGGCTATCCACCAGCAGCACCAGCAGTAACGCCACCAGTTGTGGCATCCCCTTTGGCCAACGGAACCGCCGTTTAGGCGGATTGGATTGAGGGAGAGATTGAGGCATCACCATAGTCTCCTTAGGCCGCAATGGCGTTCATGATCGCCGGTACGGACAGTTCAGCCAGTGGGATCTCGGCCACTTGTTTGCGATCGCGCATAATAATGACCCGATCGGCATAGCCCACTAACTCTTCCAGTTCGGATGAAATGACCAGCAGCGCCAGACCATCCGCGCACAGCGTTTCGATCAGTCGGATAATCTCCGCATGCGCGCCGACGTCGATCCCACGTGTGGGTTCATCGAGGATCAGGAACTGCGGTTTGGTCAGTAACCAGCGCGAGAGCAATACTTTTTGCTGATTGCCGCCGGAGAGAAACTCGATCGGCTGTTCAGCGTTAGGGGTGCGAATTCCGAGCTGGCGGATAAAACGCTCGGCAATCTCGTTTTGTTCTTTCCGTGGGATAGGCCGCAGCCAGCCGCGCTGCGCCTGCAATGCCAGAATGATGTTTTCCCGCACCGAAGCGGCGGCAATAATACCATCCGTTTTGCGATCCTCCGGACAGAAACCGATCCCCAAACACGAAGCCTGATGCGGCGATCGCAAGGTCTGCGGTTTGCCTTTGATCAGCGCACTTCCGCTGTCGGCGGGTTTAATACCGAAGATCACCTCTGCCGTTTCCGTTCGCCCGGATCCCAGCAGTCCTGCGAGACCGACGATCTCACCGGGACGCACCTGTAGATCAAACGGCGCGATGGTGCCTTTTTTGCCAAAGTCGCTAAAGGCCGCCACCGGCTTATCGCTAAGCAATGTGCGGCCCGCACGCTGTAGCGCATGGGTATCCAGTTCGCGACCCAGCATCATTTTGACCAGTTCAATTTGCGGTAATTCCCGGGTTTCACGGCAGCCAACGAAGCCGCCGTTACGCAGAACGGTGATGCGATCGCTGACCTGATAAACCTGATCGAGGAAATGAGTGACGAAGATCAGGCTGACGCCCCGATCGCGCAGATGACGCATCAGGCCGAACAGCATTTCAACTTCCTGGGTATCGAGGCTGGCGGTCGGCTCATCGAGGATCAGCACTTTCGCGGAGAGATCGATCGCCCGACAGATGGCGACGATTTGTTGCATCGCCACGGAAAAGCGGTTCAGCGGCTCACGCACGTCAAGGGAAAAACCGTATGACGCCATC
Source organism: Citrobacter sp. Cf088 (assembly GCF_030334295.1). NCBI lineage: Bacteria > Pseudomonadati > Pseudomonadota > Gammaproteobacteria > Enterobacterales > Enterobacteriaceae > Citrobacter > Citrobacter sp. Cf088. The sequence continues at coordinate 99,479 of NZ_JAOWEE010000054.1, read as the reverse complement.
AGCTCCGTCGCGCGTTTTTCCATCTGCTTGCGCTGAAGCAGGCCAAAACGCCGCGGCTCACGGCCAATAAATAAGTTATCGGCGACCGACATATTGGGCAGCAGGTTCACTTCCTGGTACACGGTGCCAATCCCCAGTTGCTGGGCATGGGCGGTGTTTTTGGGGGAGATCGGTTGGCCTTCGAGCCAGATAGTGCCGCGATCTGCATGGTAAACGCCGGTCAGCGCTTTGATGAGCGTCGATTTGCCGGCTCCGTTTTCCCCCAGCAGCGCCATAATTTCACCGCGACGCAAGCTGAAATCCACGTTATCCAACGCTTTGACGCCGGGAAAGAACTTGCTTAATCCTTCGGTGCGGAGGATTTCCTGATGTTGGTCGGTGGTCATGATTCCCCCTGCATCACGCCGGATGGCGCTACGCTTATCCGGCCTACAAAAGAGCGTAATGTAGGCCGGGCAAGCGCAGCGCCCCGGCATTTTCATGAAGGCTTAGTAGCCCATGTTTTTCTTCTTCTCTAACTCTTCTTTCGCCGTATCCGGCAGATAGAGGATCGACTTGGTAATGGTCAGCTTCTCAGGCATCGTGCCGTCTTTTTTGAATTTCTCCAGCGCGTCGAATGCCGGACCGGCCATATTCGGCGTCAGTTCGACGCTGGCGTTGGCTTCACCGTCAATCATCGCTTTGTAGATATCCGGTACGCCGTCGATAGAACCGGTGAGAATATCTTTGCCGGGTTTCAGACCCGCTTCTTTGATCGCCTGGATAGCACCGATCACCATGTCATCGTTGTGGGCGTAAACCATGCAGATGTTCTTGCCGTTGTTTTCTGCTTTGATAAAGCTCTCCATCACTTCTTTCCCTTTACTGCGGGTGAAGTCACCGGACTGAGAACGGATAATTTTGATGTTTGGCGCACTGGCGATGGCTTCAGCAAAGCCTTTTTTACGATCGATCGCCACGCTGGCCCCGACGGTCCCTTGCAGCTCAACGACGTTACACGGCTTGCCGTCCACTTGTTTAATCAGCCAGTCGCCAATCAATTTGCCTTCCAGCACGTTGTCGGCGGTGACGGTGGTCATATAGAGAGATTTGTCTTTTACATCGATGGAACGATCAAGCAAAAAGACCGGAATGTCGGCATCTTTCGCTTCTTTTAAAACCGGCTCCCAACCTGTTGCCACGACCGGTGCAATAAAGATGGCGTCGACGCCCTGCGCAACAAATGAGCGAACTGCTTTAATCTGGTTTTCCTGCTTTTGTTGGCCATCAGCGATTTTCAGCGTAATTCCCCGCTTTTCGGCCTCGCTTTTCGCGACGTTGGTTTCTGCTGCGCGCCAGCCGGATTCAGAGCCAACCTGCGAAAATCCTACGGTTAAAGGGGCTGCCATTGCCATAGACGACATGGCTGCCGAAACTGCTGTGACTAAAAGTAAGCGCTTCCACATAAGTGCGTCCTCGTAGGGTGATTATTGTTGGTTAATTAACCGTTGCGAAAAAACTATAGACAATTGAGCATGTAACGGATTGCGTTACATCACACTTCAAAAAAGTAAATAAAACGTTAATCACAACTTTGTAATCGCTTTCATCTCGCTATGAAAAATGCGGCTGAAGATATGGATTTTTCTGTCACGAGAGAGAGGCGAAAAGAAGAAAATGCACGCAGAGAAAGCGAAAACAAGCGGAGACATTCCGCGCGAGTTGGCTATAATACCCGCCACTTGTTTGCCATAGCTTATTTAAAGGAAACAGACATGAGCTTACTCAACGTCCCTGCCGGTAAAGACCTGCCGGAAGATATCTACGTTGTTATCGAGATCCCTGCTAACGCAGATCCGATCAAATACGAAGTTGACAAAGAGAGCGGCGCCCTGTTCGTTGACCGCTTCATGTCCACCGCGATGTTCTATCCGTGCAACTACGGTTACATCAACCACACCCTGTCTCTGGACGGTGACCCGGTAGACGTTCTGGTCCCGACTCCGTACCCGCTGGAGCCAGGTTCAGTGATTCGTTGCCGTCCGGTTGGCGTACTGAAAATGACCGACGAATCCGGTGAAGATGCGAAACTGGTTGCGGTACCGCACACCAAGCTGAGCAAAGAATACGATCACATCAAAGATGTGACCGACCTGCCGGAACTGCTGAAAGCGCAGATCACCCATTTCTTCGAACACTACAAAGATCTCGAAGCTGGCAAATGGGTAAAAGTTGACGGTTGGGACAACGCTGAAGCCGCTAAAGCTGAAATCGTTGCTTCCTTCGAGCGCGCGAAGAAGTAAGTTTTACTTTTGATGCTTAGCCCCGCATGTCGGGGCTTTTTTGTGCCCTGATACAAGTGCAACAGGCACATAAAACAACGCCACCCGAAGGTGGCGTGTTCACATCAGTACTGGTCTCTGTCTAACCAGTTACCGCTTTCAATCAGCGTTAAGCCATCAACCGGACGTTGGTACACGTACATCCATGCACTTCCGTACGGCGTTTGAATTAACTGGCGTGCGTATTCACCGCCGCGGGTACGCAGAGCGTCAAGCTCTGCCAGCGTGGCGTTATCAATACGATAAACTTCCCCGTGTACTGTTCCATTTCCCGGAACCGCGCCTGGATAGTGGCCCAGGCTGTACAACTGGTAGTTATCGATACTGAAATTTCCCAGCAACAGGGCATTGGTCATCCAGTGGCTGTTGCCTTGTTTGGTTCGTAAACTGCCGTAGACAAATATTCGCATTGCTAAAACTCGAACTGATAGAGCAAATCAAGTGCCTGATCTACGCCAGACACTGCTTCCAGATATAGCTTAGGCATCAGACGATAACGTAGCGTGAGTGTCGCTAAGGAGTCAAATATACCCACACCATATTTCACCTGCAGACCTGGCAGTACGTATCCGCTGACAACCACCTGAGATGAGTCGCCCACCCCTTGCGTGTCCAGTGCCAGATTGCTTACGCCAAATGTCTCCCCGATTTTACCCACAACCTGACCACTTTGTGCAACCCCCAGACCAATAAGCATTGAGGTCATCGCTGCGCTATCGCTCTGCTCGCTATCCAGCCCTTGTCCGCGTAGCAGGTAGGAAAGCGCCATTTGCTGCGACATTGCCGGGTCAGAGAAGATCTCCGCCTTCGGTTCATCGGCGGTACCAGTGACGCGAACGCCAGCGATCACGTCGTCTTCGGTGGCATCAGGGTTACGAATCGCTTCGATGTTGAGCAACGGCTGATCCGGCGGACCGGAGAACAACAACTCGCCCTTACGCACAATCAGATCCTGACCATAGGCATGGAAGCGACCGCTCGGAATATTAATTTGTCCGTTCAGCCCCAGCCCCTGCTTATCCTGCACCACTTTCAGATCGCCCGTCAGACGCGCTTTCAGACCAAAGGCGTCAAGACGCACGTTGTTACCGACGTGGATGTTCAGGTTGCTGTTGATCGGAATGCCGGCGGTCTGCGGTTTCTCGGGCTGCAGATTGTTGTTAAGCATGACCATATCGCTGGAAACCCCAACCGCGCTTTCCGGCAGGTCATGTACCACGATACGCGCCCACGGCACATCCACGTTGCCATCGAGGGTGAACAGGCTTGGCGTGGCTTCAAAGACCACGTCCGGCGAGACATCCAGGCGGACCATTGGCGGTACGGTAATACGTACCCTACTGCCTTTAGCCGCGACGCGCGCCCGCCAGTTGTCTATCTGACTCCAGTCGGCATCGCCGCTCAGGTTAATTTCTCCCTGCTGCGTACGCACCACGCCCGCCAGCGTTGAGCGTGTTCCGGTGAAGTTAACGGCTAACTGGCTTGGCTGCATGTCAAACGGCATAAAGTTACCGTCTATATCCAGACTGCTCAGTTGCAGCTGTCCGAGCAACTGCGGGCTTTGCACATCGCCGCCCAGCCGCAGGTTGGCGTTGATCATCCCTGCCGCTTTTTCACCGCGCGAGAAGATGGGGTTCACCATCGCCAGATTGAAGTTGCGAATATTGACGTTACCGCCCAGATTACGGCGCCCTTGCGGGTCTGTTACCTGCACCTGTCCGTCAAACTGTCCGTTGTTGGTCAGACGAATCAGCCAGCCCAGCTCGGCACGGTTATTGTGCAGGTCGGCGGTCAGATTCAACGTTTCAAACGCCACGGGGAGCGGCGCATCATTCACGCTTTGCGTGACCTTCACGTTACGTCCGCTCAGGGTGACCTGCCCCTGTGGCAGCCCCTCTTTGGTGGTGTCCCAACTCACATCGGCTTTACCGGTGAACACGCCGCTGGCCTGGGTTGTCTCCGGCATAAACGGTTTTAGCATCGCCAGGTCGAAGCGGTTTAGATTCACCACCGCGCGCCCTTCCGCACCCGCATCAATCGTCTGTGGTACGCACAGCTCCGCATTCGGGTTGTTCCAGCAGTGCGGTCCGATACTAATTTTTTGTTCCTGATTACGGTAATCCAGCGCGATAGCCCGGTTGAGCGACCACGGACCAACCGGCGTCTGGAAGCGGGTATTGCTTAACTCTCCTTTCCAGCGCTGTTCTTTGCGATCAAAGCTCCCGGCAAGATCCAGTTGCCCGGAAACCGGTTCACCCTGAATGCGCAACTGCAGCTCGTGCTGCTTTTCACTGCCTTTGGCGTTGAGCGTCACCAGGCCAATATTCACGTCAGGTTGTACAATCCGCTCTACGCGAACATTAAGATTACCGGCGATTTGCTCGGCCGATTTCACGTCCCCTTCAACGCGTACCTGAGCAACGGAAAGTTCCTGCCAGCGCAGACCACGGGCGGTAATATCCGCCAGCAGCTGTGGTGCTTCAACCGTACCGCGAACTTTTACCAGCCCTTTCGCCGTACCGCCCAGCCCCGGCAGCGCGTTATCCAGGCTTGGGGCATCAATCGTCGCGTCGAGGTTGAGGTCTTTAACCCCCAGTTCACCTTTTACGTCCGCACTGTTGCGCCCCAGTTCCAGATGCAGGCCCGGGATCGTCCACTGCAGGTAGCTGTTCCCCTTCAGCGAACCGTTCACATTGACCTTGTTCTGCTTCACGTTGCCGGTCAGCTTCAGCTCGGGAACCTCCATCTGCCAGCTTCCGCCGTACAGACTGCCGCGAGTTTTCACCAGGCCATTCAGTTTTGACGGCCAATCCGGGATCGCTTTTGCGGTGTTGATACCATCCAGCGTTAGCTCCCCGCGCCAGCTGATCGCCTGCTGCCAGTCCACCAGCGCTTTCAGCTCGGTTTTCCCTTCCAGCGCCGCAACGCTGAGTTTGTCGATATTGATCTGCTGTTCGTTGCCTTTGGCGTCCAGCGTGATGGTAGCCGGTGGAATATCCTGACCTTTCACGGCGGTACGCATCGACAGCGTATAGTCGGTCATCTTACCGGTCAGTTTGAGTTTGATGTCATCGGCCTGGAACTGTTTCTCACCGGTAAACGGCCAGTAAACCTGCTTACTCACCACCTCAATGTTGAGCGGTAATCCGGCTTCAGCCAGACGCGTCTGTGCACGCAGGTCCATATCCACCGGACCAGACAGATTGACGCCGACTTCCAGCTGCTCGCGCAGCGCGCCGCCGACCTTCAGCTTCACCTTTTCGCCTTTTAACGGGTCGATGTTTAGCGTGCTGTTTAACGTAATATCAACCGGCCACGTGTCTGTCAGTTGCGCTGTGCCGCTGGCTTTTACCGTTCCCTGATTCGAGTCAATGTCCAGCGCGTCGAGCTTCATGTTGCCGTCAATGCTGCTCACTTTTAGCAGCATGCTATGGACCGTTAAATCCGTATCTCCGGTCACGCGCAGCTGCTCGCCGCGAAACTCTTCAATATTGAGATTGAGCGGCAGATGGACATCGGTCATTTCCGGCAGCACCGGCTTTGAGAACAGATCTTTTAGCGTTTCGCCGAGCGGCTTTTCATCCGGCTGCGGGTTTTGAATCTTCGGTTCGACAACCTCTTCCTGCGCCACTTCCGCCACTTTGGGCAGAGCAATCAGTAGCCCCTGTAATGACGTTGGCTTCAACGTCAGCGTTTTTTCCTGCCAGTTCAGGCCGGAGGTAAAATCCAGCACCGAAACCATGGTGTCATCGATTTTGATATTGATGTTGTTCAGCGCCACGCGCGAAAGCGTGATGGGGTAAGGCGTGGAAAGATTAAGCGGACCGCTCTCTTCTTCCTCAACCGGCGCGGATGGCGGCATCTTTTTGCTGTCGATCGCCACATTGATATTTTTCAGCGACAGATCGTTGACGCACAGACTGCTGTTCCACAGGCAGTTAAGCCCCACGGCCAGGTGTACTTCGCCAGCATTCACCGCCACGCCAGGCTGGTCATAACGAATATTTTTCAGTGATAAATCCCGCCAGCCACCGGTGACCTGACCAATCTCCAGCCCCGGAACCCAACGATTAGCGGCTTTGAAGATCAGATGCAGGCCCGAGGTGGTACCGACGAGGAACGCCACCGTGCCTAACAACAGCAGGATAAAAATCAGCACACCGAGGCTTATCTTCTTCCATAAACTCATAATTCAGGCCCCAGACCGATGTAAAACTGTAAACCATGTTCATCTTTGTCACCGACCGGGACGGCAAAGTCGAGCTTGATAGGCCCCACTGGTGATTGCCAGCGTACGCCGACCCCGGCACCGGTTTTGAAATCGCTTCGGCGAATATCGCTGACCGCTTCACCGCTATCGACAAACATCGCGCCCCACCATTTACCGGTCACGTTGTACTGGTATTCCAGCGAGCCAGTTGCCAGCTTGGAGGCCCCTTTCAGCTTGCCGTCGCTACCTTCCGGCGAAATAGATTTGTATTTATAGCCGCGAATACTGCGATCGCCCCCGGCGAAGAAACGCAGGTCCGGCGGTACTTTGTCGAAGTCTCCGGTCTCAATCCAGCCGAGGTTGCCGCGCATCACAAAACGATGGCGATCGTACAGCGTACGGATCCAGACGTTTTGCGCCTGGAAAACGGAGAAATCAACATCTGACCCCCAGGCGGTGTTGGAGTAATCAATAGAATAACGCTGAGAGTCGCCCCAGACAGGCATCAAGCCGCCGCGTGAACGCGTCCGGCTGATCATCACGCCCGGATAGAGCAGCATAGTGGTGTTGGTGACGTTACCCTGGGTAAAGTGGTCGAGGCTCCAGCGCAGGTTAATCGCGCGCTGCCAGCCGCTGGAGAGGTCCCAGTAGCGGGAAACCGCAAGCGTCGTGGAGTCCTGCTCGGTGTCGTTTAAATCGGTTCGCTTAAAGCCGCCCTGTACCAGGTAATACTGTTCCAGCGGGTTCTTTAACAGCGGCATTTTATAGCTGAAATCAAGCACCTGCTCTGGCGCCGAGATACTGGCGCTGGTCGTAAGGCTGTGGCCGTAGGAGTTCATCCACGGCTTTTTCCACGAGGTCTTCACCCGTGGCCCGACGTCAGTTGAATAGCCGACCCCGGTTTCGATGGTGTTTTCGGTGCGCGGTGAGACCACGCCTTTCAGCGGCAGCACTTTGGTTTTGCGGGCTTTATCAAACTCCGGCGCGACGACCACGGAGTTAAACCATCCGGTCGCCGACAGACGACGGTTCAGTTCGCCCAGATCTTTCGACTCGTACTCTTCACCTTCTTTAAAGGGCACCAGATTTTGCAGATACTCATCGCGAATTTGCGAGCCTTCAAAGGTGACATGCCCAAAGCGATAGCGTTCGCCGCTGTTGTAATCGATATCCCAGAACGCCTGGCGGCGCTCAAGCGCTATTCCAAGCTGGCTTTTATTAAATTCACTGTCGAAATAACCTTTGCGCAGCGCCACGCTGGTGAGTGACTTTTTGAAGTTGTCATAGTCCCCCTGATTCAGCACGGTGCCGATTGCCGGGCGCGTTTTCAACAGATCCAGATAATCTTTATCCGTACGCGCGCCACCACGCAAAATCACCTCGGTGCCTCCAATCAGCACCGGCTCGCCGGGGGTCACTTTGGCGATCAGCACCTGGCGGCCTTTCGCCGGCGGTGGACGTAGTTCAAAATCAATGGTCGGCTCAAAGTAGCCCAGCGCTTTTAGCCCTTCGCGGATGGCATCATCAACGCGCGCACGAAAGCGTCGGTCTGGAGTGACTTCATCACTTTGAATCGTGGACAGCTGCGCACGGACGTTTTTCTCCAGCGGTCCTGATAATCCTTCGACCTGTAAGCGAACATTCGCGGCGGCGGCGGAGCCACTTAAGCACAGTAATCCCACCCAACATAACTGACGGATATGTGGCACATTTTCTCCTGAATATCCTTTTTTCCCACCCCTGGAAAAAAATACTATGCCGTTCCTCGGCTTAACAAAAAATCAACAATAAGAGTTGAAAAACAGACGACAACCCAAATATTTCTTATGTTTAACTCTAGACGTATTCACGCCGTTTATTGTGGGCAAAGACGCGTCTCGTTACAACCTTAACCCAAATGACTGATTTCGGGAGAACGGCCATGAGTTTATTTGATAGAAAGCATCTTGTTACTCAAGCAGATGCGCTACCTGGACGCAACACCCCGATGCCAGTGGCAACGCTGCATGCGGTTAACCAACATTCGATGACCAACGTGCCCGACGGTATGGAGACCGCTTATTTCGCCATGGGATGTTTCTGGGGCGTTGAGCGTTTATTCTGGTCATTACCCGGTGTATACAGCACGGCAGCCGGATACACCGGCGGCTACACCCCAAACCCAACCTATCGGGAAGTGTGTTCTGGCGACACTGGACATGCCGAAGCGGTACGCATCGTCTATGACCCGCATGTTATCAGCTACGAACAACTGCTGCAGGTGTTCTGGGAAAATCACGATCCGGCGCAGGGCATGCGTCAGGGGAACGACCAGGGTACGCAGTATCGCTCCGCCATTTACCCGTTAACGCCGGAACAAACCGCTGCCGCACAGGCCAGCCTTGAGCGTTTTCAGGCAGCTATGACCGCCGCAGGCGACGAGCGCACCATTACCACGGAAATCACTACGGCAACGCCTTTCTACTATGCCGAGGACGATCACCAGCAATATCTGCATAAAAATCCTTATGGATATTGTGGCATTGGCGGGATTGGCGTTTGCCTGCCGCCACAAGGATAATCGCCGCCCTCTGGCGGCTTTACAGTACCTTACGCTATACTAGCTTCTGAAATTACCGGTCCACTCCCTTCGGACCGGTTTTCATTGAATATTCCATTGGATTTATACTCTATGGATTTCGAGTTGCAGGCAGGCGGCAAACTCGTGAATCCCCAGGAGCATAGATAACTATGTGACTGGGGTGAATGAGTGCAGCTAACGCACCTGCAGCTTGAAAGACGACGAGTATCAACTTCTCCCTTCCGAGGATCTGACCTGAACGGTCGGATAAGATATGTTAAACAGTATTTTAGTCATTCTCTGCCTGATCGCCGTGAGTGCGTTTTTCTCGATATCTGAGATCTCGCTTGCTGCATCACGCAAAATAAAACTTAAACTGCTTGCCGATGAAGGCAACGTAAACGCACAACGTGTTTTGAAGATGCAGGAAAACCCCGGCATGTTTTTTACCGTCGTGCAAATTGGCCTTAACGCGGTCGCCATTCTCGGCGGTATCGTCGGTGATGCGGCATTCTCCCCGGCTTTTCACAGCCTGTTCTCAAAATACTTCGCTCCAGAGCTGTCCGAACAGTTAAGCTTTATTCTGTCATTCTCGCTGGTTACTGGCCTGTTCATCCTGTTCGCGGATTTAACCCCGAAACGCATCGGTATGATTGCGCCAGAAGCTGTGGCTTTGCGTATCATCAACCCGATGCGCTTCTGCCTGCTGGTCTTCCGCCCGCTGGTGTGGTTCTTTAACGGTCTGGCAAACAACATTTTCCGTCTGTTTAAGATCCCAATGGTGCGAAAAGATGACATCACCTCAGACGACATTTACGCCGTGGTCGAAGCCGGTGCGCTGGCAGGTGTTCTGCGCAAACAGGAGCATGAGCTGATTGAAAATGTGTTCGAACTGGAATCGCGTACCGTCCCGTCTTCAATGACCTCGCGCGAGAATATTATCTGGTTCGATCTCCATGAAGATGAGCAAAGCCTGAAGAACAAGGTGGCGGAACATCCGCACTCCAAATTCCTGGTGTGTAACGAAGATATCGACCACATCATTGGTTATGTCGATTCAAAGGATCTCCTCAACCGCGTACTGGCGAACCAAAGCATGGCGCTGAACAGCGGCGTACAGATCCGCAATACGCTGATCGTCCCGGACACGCTGACGCTCTCTGAAGCACTGGAAAGCTTCAAAACCGCAGGCGAAGACTTTGCCGTCATCATGAACGAGTACGCGCTGGTGGTAGGGATTATCACGCTCAACGACGTGATGACCACGCTGATGGGTGATTTAGTTGGCCAGGGTCTGGAAGAGCAGATTGTGGCGCGTGATGAGAACTCATGGTTGGTTGATGGCGGTACGCCGATTGATGACGTTATGCGCGTGCTGGATATCGACGAGTTCCCGCAGTCCGGCAACTATGAAACCATCGGCGGCTTTATGATGTTCATGCTGCGTAAAATCCCGAAACGCACCGACTCGGTGAAGTATTCTGGCTACAAATTTGAAGTGGTGGATATCGATAACTACAAGATCGATCAGCTGCTGGTGACGCGTCTGGACAGCAAACCTACAGTTCTGGTACCAAAACTGCCAGATGCAAAAGAAGAGGCAAAGGCGTCGTAACGCCTTACAGAAACATCAACGGCTCCTGTCCAGGAGCCGTTTTTTTAACTACTGCATAGCACTTGATCAAGCCATCTCAGTTTGCAGACGCAAGACCTGACGGTTAACTTCGGACATCACGGAAAAATGCAGCTTGTCCTTCACTTTTGGGATAAGAATCTTACCCTTATCAAATTCAAAAGCGCCTACATCCTTGATATATAACCGTCCACGAAACAGGATCTTCACGTACTTCGCCACCTGCAGCGGGTTGTATCGTTGGAAAATTTTCATTGTTGTCTCCTGCTGAGCATTACGCCTTTGCGGTACCACAATCGGTCCGACAATCCTCAGGCGCAAATTTTAATGCCCTATGACTATAGACTATCTCGTTGATGTTTCCAGCGTGTATAAGTTTATTTACCTTCAGGTTACAATTATTCAGAATTATCTTTTCAACGCTTCGCTGTCTTCAGTATAAGCCTTCATTTTTCGCAGGATTTGTGCGCCCGTCCGCAAACTGGCATCGCGCTTGCGGGAAAAAGCATCAATCGCACATATGATTAAATTCCAGACCCAAGTGGTCGGATCACCTGCAAAATAAAAGAAAGAAGGAAAACCTATGACCTTACGAAAACTGCTGGCGCTGTCGTTTCTGCTGCTGCCGATGATTGCCTCCGCACATAAGTTTGAGACTGACCAACGCGTACCACCGGTGGGGATCGCCGATCGCGGCGAACTGATTCTCGATAACGATAAGTTTAGCTACAAAAGCTGGAATAGCGCGCAGTTGCCTGGGAAAGTGCGAATTGTGCAACACATTGCTGGACGCACCTCCGCCAAAGAGAAAAATGCGACACTGATCGAGGCAATCAAAGCCGCCAACCTGCCGCACGACAAATACCAGACCACCACTATCGTCAACACGGATGACGCCATTCCCGGCTCAGGTATGTTTGTGCGCAGCAGTCTGGAGAGCAATAAGAAGCTCTACCCGTGGTCGCAATTCATTGTCGACAGCAATGGCATTGCGCGTAAAGCCTGGCAACTGGATGAAGAGAGCTCCGCTATCGTCGTACTCGATAAGGACGGACGCGTGCAGTGGGCAAAAGATGGCGCATTAACGCAGGAAGAGGTGCAGCAGGTAATTGCCCTGCTGCACAAATTGCTCAGTAAATAGAAACGCGGAAGCCGGGGTTGAGGAACGATTCACGTGGGGTGTAATCCAGAGGTTTCCCCTGCCAGTCGTGAACGTGCGCCCCGGCTGCGGCGGCAACAGCGTGGCCCGCGGCGGTGTCCCATACGTTAGTGGGCCCAAAACGCGGGTACAGCTGTGCGTGCCCTTCCGCCACCAGACAGAACTTCAACGATGAGCCAATCGACGTGGTCTGGTGCTCGCCCAACTGTTGCAGATACTCTTTTAACTCATTATCGGCATGCGAGCGGCTAATGACCACCAGCGGCGGACGCGCGTCACGAACCTGAATTTGTTTACGTACGCCGCACTCTTCTTTCCACGCTTTACCTTCTGCTGCGCTGTACATCACTTTCATTACCGGCGCGTAAACCACGCCCAGAACCGGCTTTCCCTTTTCGATCAGCGCAATATTGACCGTAAATTCACCGTTACGCTTAATGAACTCTTTGGTCCCGTCCAGCGGGTCCACCAGCCAGTAGCGCTGCCAGTGCTGGCGGACATCCCAGCCAGGAGGCGCTTCTTCAGACAGGACGGGAATATCCGGCGTCAGCGCCAGTAATCCCTCGAGGATAACCTTGTGCGCGGCGATATCCGCCGCCGTGACCGGAGAATCATCCTGCTTGCTGGTAATCTCCATCGGTTTGATTCCATCGTAGACCTGCATAATGGCATCGCCCGCGTTCCGTGCAAGCTGGCATACATGTTCTAGCATTCTCCACCTCGTTTCTGTCAGTGGTGTTAACTCGTTGTTTTACTTATACCCGATCGTCAGGGGATCCGCCAACTGTGATAGCGTCTGCGGTTTTAAACGCTATATTCATGTCATGATTCACAGTTCTGTAAGCAAGAAGATTTATATACATTTTCTTTTGTGGCTTAGATCTTAAAAGGATGCCCCTGATGATTAAGTTTAGTGCAACGCTTCTGGCAACGCTGATTGCAGCCAGCGTCAATGCCGCGACCGTCGATCTGCGTATAATGGAAACCACTGATTTGCATAGCAATATGATGGATTTCGATTATTACAAAGATACACCGACTGAAAAATTCGGTCTGGTACGTACGGCAAGTCTTATCAACGCTGCGCGTGGAGAAGTCAAAAACAGCGTGCTGGTTGATAATGGCGATCTGATTCAGGGCAGCCCGCTCGGGGATTACATGGCGGCCAAAGGGCTGAAAGCGGGCGAAACTCACCCGGTATATAAGGCGCTGAATACCCTGGATTACGCGGTGGGTAACCTCGGCAACCATGAATTCAACTACGGCCTTGAGTATCTGCACAACGCGCTGGCAGGGGCGAAGTTCCCTTACGTTAATGCCAATATCATCGACGTTAAGACCAAAAAGCCGCTATTTACGCCTTATCTGATCAAAGACACTGAGGTTGTCGACAAAGAAGGGAACAAGCAGACGCTGAAGATTGGCTATATCGGTTTTGTGCCACCGCAGATTATGACCTGGGATAAAGCCAACCTCAGCGGTAAAGTGACGGTGAACGACATTACGGAAACTGCACGCAAATACGTTCCCGAAATGCGAGAAAAAGGTGCCGATGTCGTGGTGGTAGTTGCTCACTCCGGGCTTTCTGCCGACCCGTATCAAACCATGGCGGAAAACTCCGTTTATTACCTCAGTGAAGTCCCGGGCGTAGATGCCATTATGTTTGGTCACGCTCACGCCGTCTTCCCCGGTAAAGACTTTGCCAACATCAAAGGTGCAGATATCACAAAAGGTACGCTGAATGGGGTTCCGGCAGTGATGCCGGGCATGTGGGGCGATCATCTGGGGGTGGTGGATTTAGTGCTGAATAACGACAGCGGTAAATGGCAGGTCACCCAGGCGAAAGCCGAAGCACGTCCGATTTATGACGCGGCAGCGAAAAAATCACTGGCAGCAGAAGACAAAAAAATCGTTGAGATCCTGAAAGCCGATCACGACGCCACGCGTGAGTTTGTCAGCAAACCGATCGGTAAATCCGCCGACAATATGTACAGCTATCTGGCGCTGGTACAGGATGACCCGACCGTACAGGTGGTGAACAACGCGCAGAAAGCCTATGTGGAACACTTTATTCAGGGCGATCCGGATCTGGCAAAACTACCGGTACTTTCCGCCGCCGCGCCGTTTAAGGTCGGTGGACGCAAGAACGATCCGGCAAGCTTTGTCGAAGTCGAAAAAGGCCAGTTAACCTTCCGTAACGCCGCTGATTTGTATCTCTATCCCAACACTCTGGTGGTGGTGAAAGCCAGCGGTAAAGAGGTGAAAGAGTGGCTGGAATGTTCCGCCGGGCAGTTCAATCAGATTGATATCCACAGCAGCAAACCACAGTCGTTGATTAACTGGGACGGCTTCCGTACCTATAATTTCGACGTGATTGATGGCGTGAATTATCAGATTGATGTTTCACAACCCGCCCGCTACGACGGGGAATGTCAGACCATTAATCCGAAAGCGGAACGTATTAAAAATCTGACCTTTAACGGCAAACCAATCGATCCGAATGCTACCTTCCTCGTCGCGACCAACAACTACCGCGCCTACGGCGGTAAGTTTACCGGAACCGGCGACAACCACATCGCGTTTGCTTCTCCGGATGAAAACCGCTCGGTGCTGGCCGCGTGGATTGGTGCGGAGACGAAGCGTGCCGGTGAAATTCATCCGGCGGCAGATAACAACTGGCGTCTGGCGCCAATTCACAGCGATACGCCACTGGATATTCGCTTTGAAACATCACCGTCTGATAAAGCCGCGGCGTTTATTAAAGAGAAAGGCCAGTATCCGCTGAAAAAAGTCGCGACCGATGACATCGGTTTCGCCATTTACCAGCTGGATTTAAGTAAGTAATTTTCGTGCCGGATGCGACGCAATAGCGTCTTATCCGGCCTACGAGTCGAAGTAATCAGTAGGCCGGATAAGGCGTTAGCCGCCATCCGGCAATACTTTACGCCGCCCGCTCTTCCCGCTGCGCTAAAACCTGCGGCAAATTCAGTTCTATCCAGTCCGCCAGCGCGGCGACTTTATCGCTCACCTGCTCACCCAACTGCGTCAGGCTATACTCCACATGCGGCGGTACGACAGGATACGATACCCGGTTGATAAACCCGTCCTGCTCCAGCGCCTGCAGAGATTGCGCCAGCATCTTTTCACTGACCCCGCCCATCTTACGGCGCAAATCGCTGAAACGGTGCGTACCGTCGCGCAGCGCCACCAGAATCAATACACCCCATCGGCTGGTGACGTGTTTTAACACCTCGCGGGAGGGACACTGTTCGGCAAACAAGTTGCCATCGCGTAACTGCTGGGAGAGCGTCGAAGCTGTCATTTTCATACTAACCTTTTTGTACGTACTTACTAAAAGTAAGTTTAGATGTTAGCGTGATTAAACACAAGACCAATACCAAGGAGTCACCCCATGATCGCGATTACCGGCGCCACCGGCCAACTGGGCCAACACGTTATTGAATCTCTGCTGAAAACCGTTCCTGCCAGCCAGATTGTGGCAATCGTGCGTAATCCCGCTAAAGCGACGGCGCTTAGTCAGCAGGGCATTACCGTTCGTCAGGCGGATTACAGCGATGAAGCCGCCTTTACAACTGCCTTACAGGGTATCGACAAGCTACTGCTGATCTCCTCCAGCGAAGTGGGACAACGTGCCCCGCAGCATCGCAACGTGATTAACGCAGCGAAAGCCGCTCACGTGAAATTTATCGCCTACACCAGCCTGCTGCACGCTGACACCTCCCCGCTGGGGCTGGCTGATGAGCATGTGGCAACCGAGCAGATGCTGGCTGAATCCGGTATCGCCTACGCGCTACTGCGTAACGGCTGGTACACCGAAAACTATCTCGCCAGCGCACCGGCTGCTCTGGAACATGGCGTGTTTATCGGGGCTGCAGGTGAAGGCAAAATTGCCTCAGCGACCCGCGCCGACTATGCCGCTGCCGCCGCGCGTGTCATCAGTGAAGACGGTCACGCCGGTAAAACCTATGAGCTGGCGGGCGACGCAGGCTGGACCCTGAGCCAGTTGGCTGCCGAGCTGGCAAAACAGAGTGGTAAAAAAGTGGTGTATCAGAACCTGAGCGAAGCTGATTTTGCCGCCGCGCTAAAAGGTGTAGGTCTGCCTGCCGGACTGGCGGACATGCTGGCTGACTCAGACACTGGCGCCTCCAAAGGCGGTCTGTTCGACGACAGCCATACGCTAAGCAAACTGATTGGTCGCCCGACCACCTCGCTGGCTGACAGCGTCAAAGGCATCGTGTAAGTGTTAAAAATTAGTTAATTGTGGTGGCATCCCCGCGCATCCTCTCTGATAATGACAGGATGATGCGTGGGGAGAGAAAACGTGCAAGGTGTACCTGAGCAGTTTATTGATGAGAAAGACAGCGCCCGCTTTCGCCATCTGGCGCAGGTGCCGGGCGTAGAGCTGTATCATGCGCACATCTCACGTTACGCCTTTGAGCCGCACACACATGAAGCATTCGGCATTGGCGCGATAGAAGCCGGAGCCGAACGTTTTCGTTATCGCGGCACGCAGTACGTGGCCCCCGCCCATTCCGTCGTCACCATGAATCCCGATGAGCTGCACACCGGCGAGGCCGAAACCGCCGATGGCTGGCGCTATCGGATGATTTATCTTGAGCCCGATCTTCTGGAAGAGGTCACTGGGATCCGCCACTGGTGGTTTCATGACGTAACGCGTCACGATCCGCTGCGCTCGCGCCAGATCTGTTCGCTGATCCACGGCCTGTGGAACACGGAAGATCCGCTGGCGCAAAAAGGACTATTGCTCGATCTGATCGACACGTTCCAGCCGCTGGCCCGCCATGCACCGGTATTGCCGGAGGGGGCTCATCGCTTTGAACGAGTACGCGAGTATCTGCACGATAATTATATGCATCCGGTCACGCTCGACGAGCTGGCGCGGGTTGCATCGCTGAGTCCCTGGCATTTTCAGCGCCAGTTTAAATCTCATTTCCACGTCACGCCGCACCAGATGTTGATGGCGATCCGCCTGTGGCGAGCCAAAGGTTTTCTCACTTGCGGTATGCCCGCCGCAGAGGTCGCCGCCGCAACCGGCCTCACCGACCAGTCGCATCTCACCCGCGCGTTTACCCATCGCTACGGCATTACGCCAGTGCGTTATCAGAAACAAGTCGTCCGGCGTTGATCAGCAATCTCATACAATACGGCGGCATTTTTCCTGCCTACACTCGACGTATTGTTAAGCGATGTGGATATCAAAAATGATTAGCGGTGTGTTGTATGCCCTGCTGGCCGGGCTGATGTGGGGATTAATTTTTGTTGGACCGCTGATCGTACCGGAATACCCGGCGGTATTGCAGTCGATGGGGCGCTATCTGGCGCTGGGGCTGATCGCATTGCCGATTGCCTGGCTGGGACGTGTGCGCCTGCGTCAACTCGGGCGGAAAGACTGGGTAACTGCGCTGACGCTAACAATGATGGGGAATCTGATTTATTACGTTTGCCTGGCAAGCGCTATCCAGCGCACCGGCGCACCGGTCTCCACGATGATTATTGGTACATTGCCGGTGGTGATCCCGGTCTTCGCTAACCTGCTCTACAGCCAGCGTGACGGCAAATTATCATGGTGGCGTTTGTCGCCTGCGCTGGTGTTGATTGGTATAGGCCTGCTGTGCGTGAATATCTCGGAGCTGAATCAGGGACTCCCTGACTTTAGCGGCTGGCGATATGGCTCTGGAATCGCACTGGCGCTGATTTCGGTGGTGTGTTGGGCGTGGTATGCGCTGCGTAATGCCCGCTGGCTGCGCGAGAATCCGGATAAGCACCCGATGATGTGGGCGACGGCTCAGGCTCTGGTAACGCTGCCTGTTTCTCTGCTCGGCTATATTGCCGCCTGCCTGTGGCTGAACGGGCAAACGCCGGACTTCGCTCTGCCCTTCGGTCCGCGTCCAGCCGTGTTTATCGGCCTGATGATAGCCATTGCGGTATTGTGTTCTTGGGTTGGCGCACTGTGCTGGAACGTCGCCAGCCAGAAGCTGCCGACGGTGATCCTCGGCCCGTTGATTGTCTTCGAAACGCTGGCTGGCCTGCTGTACACCTTTATACTGCGCCAGGAATTTCCACCGTTGCTGACGGTAAGCGGTATTACGCTGCTGATGGTTGGGGTAGTGATAGCCGTCAGAGCCAAGCCGCAGAAACCCAGCGTCATGGTGGTTTCACAATCATAATGTGCCGGATGGTGCTCCGCTTATCCGGCCTACTGGATAATATCTTGTAGGCCGGAGCAGACGTTAAACTTTAAACACCGCCACCGTCTGGTTCAACCGTGCGGCCTGCTCTTCGAGCGCGGCTGCGGCGGAAGCGGATTCCTCCACCAGCGAGGCGTTTTGCTGCGTGACGCGATCCATCTCAGCCACCGCCTGACCGACCTGATCGATACCCCGGCTCTGTTCATCAGAGGCCGACGCAATTTCTCCCATAATATCGGTTACCTGGGTGACGGCACTGACAATTTCCGCCATCGTCTCACCCGCTTCATGCACCAGCGCCGTACCGGCATTGACCCGATTCCCTGAGTCATCAATCAACGCCTTAATTTCTTTTGCCGCCTGAGCGCTACGCTGCGCCAGCGTGCGCACCTCACCTGCGACTACAGCAAAGCCACGCCCCTGTTCGCCAGCGCGCGCCGCTTCTACCGCCGCGTTCAGCGCCAGGATGTTGGTTTGGAAAGCAATACCGTCGATAACAGTGGTAATTTGCGCGATTTTGCTGGAACTGGTGGCGATTTCATCCATCGTACGCACCACGCCATCAACCACGGTTCCGCCTTTCTGCGCCGTCTGTGAAGCATTTTTTGCCAGGCTGGTCGCCTGACGCGCGTTATCTGCGTTCTGTCTCACGGTTGCGGTAAGTTGTTCCATGCTGGCTGCGGTCTCCTCCAGAGAGGCGGCCTGCTGTTCGGTACGTGACGAGAGATCGTTACTGCCAGCGGCAATTTCACCCGCGCCGGTATAGATGGTGTCAGCCCCGTCACGCACCACGCTGACCGTGTTCGCCAGCGCCTGCTGCATGTCGCGGACGTTGCCTGCCAGCAGCGCCATTTCATTACTGCCATCGGCGTTGATGCGGTGAGTCAAATCACCTGCGGCAATATGGCGAATATGTCCCATCACCTCGTGGAGCGGCTTGAGCAGCACTCGCTGCATCGCCAGCCAACTGGCGATAATCACGGTGACGACAATCAACATCACCGCGGACAGCAGCCAGATTATCTTCTGGTAGTCACTCTCATTGTCCTGCACTCCGGCAGTGGCCAGCGCCGTTTGCGCGCTACGCCATTCCCGATAAACTTCCTGCATGGCCGTTTGCTTTTGCTCGGCATTCTGCTTGAACATCTCTTCCAGCTTTCCTTCAGCCAGCAGCGCGTTCATTTTTGCCAGCGTCGCAGAATAGATGCCGTACTGTTCTTCCAGTCGATCGGCCAGATGCTCATCCAGCCCCGGCGTTTCCGGTAGAGCGTAGTATTTATCGTAATGCTCTTTCGATTCGGCCAACAGGCGATTTGCCGTGTTCACCAGCTCCTTCAACTGACCGCCGTTAATCTCGCTAGCCATCGTTCCCTGTAAACGCAGCATGCCCCGGTTGAGCGTGACGCGAGCCTGGTTCAGGCTAATCCACGCATCGGTAAACTCGGCCACATTCTGGCTGGAAAGTTGAGACACGTTAAAGTTCTGCTTATCGTTATTGAGCGCGCCAATAAAGACGCCCGCGGAGATGAGCTGCATTGCGCCCAGGGCGAGTAACACGGTGATAAGTAAGGTTATCACTTTGATTCGTTTGAACATCTGTAGCCTTTTTATTATGCAGGTATTGTCTGAGGTCTAACTATCGGCAGCGGCGTGCGCTTATTTAATCCTGTCGAGCCGCTTTTTTCGCCGCCCCTCACCTTTCCAATAAGATTCAGCACCTTAACGAAATAAGAAATTTTCGTGACGTTCATCACAAAACACCCCACCCCGAAAGGGTTATATCCTTCGCCATAAGATGTATTTAAAATACATCTTATATTATTGAGAATGAGGTAACGGCAATGTCTTATCGCGATCAACCTTTAGGTGAACTGGCGCTCTCTATTCCTCGCGCTTCGGCCCTGTTTCGTAAATACGATATGGATTACTGCTGCGGCGGTAAACAAACGCTGGCACGCGCTGCCGCGCGTAAAGAGCTGGATTTAGACGTTATTGAGGCGCAGCTCGCGCAGCTGGCTGAACAGCCGCTGGAGAAAGACTGGCGTACCGTGGCTCTGGCTGAAATCATCGACCATATCATCGTGCGTTATCACGACAGACACCGCGAACAGCTGCCGGAGCTGATCCTGCAGGCCACAAAAGTTGAACGCGTTCACGCAGACAAACCGAACGTACCGCGCGGTCTGGCGAAAAACCTGACCATGCTGCATGAAGAGCTGTCCAGCCACATGATGAAAGAAGAGCAGATCCTGTTCCCGATGATCAAACAGGGCATGGGTAGCCAGGCGATGGGGCCAATCAGCGTGATGGAAAGCGAACATGACGATGCGGGTGAACTGGTGGAAGTGATCAAACACATCACCCACAACGTGACGCCGCCGCCAGAAGCCTGCACCACCTGGAAAGCCATGTATAACGGCATTAACGAAATGATCGATGACCTGATGGAACACATCAGCCTGGAAAACAATGTGTTGTTCCCGCGTGCCCTCGCAGGTGAATAAAAAAAGGCGCCCGAGAGCGCCTTCCTGAAGTCCGAATTCGGCCACTACTTATGTGGCCTTTTTTGTGTCCGATATGACAACGCTTAACGCATACCCGCCATACGTTTCTTACCGATAAACAACCAGCCCAGACCCAACGCGATGAACCACAGCGGCGTCACCATCAACGCCTGACGAGTATCATCTTCCAGCGTCAGCAGTACCAGTACGAAGACGAAGAACGCCATACATACCCAGCACATCAGCTTGCCTAACGGCATCTTGTAGATTGATTTTTCATGCAGGTGAGGACGTTGCTTGCGGTACACCAGGTACGAGCAAAGAATGATGGTCCAGACGAACATGAACAGAATCGCCGACACGGTGGTGATCATGGTAAACGCGCCAATCACGCTCGGGTTCACGTACAGCATCACCACGCCGCCCAACAGACAGATACAGGAGAAGGTTAACCCCTTCGCCGGAACTGCGCGTTTAGACAGCTTGGCAAATGCTTTCGGTGCAACGCCTTCCTGCGCCAGGCCGAACAGCATACGGCTGGTAGAGAACACGCCGCTGTTTGCGGAAGAGGCAGCTGAAGTAAGAACCACAAAGTTGATCAGGCTCGCCGCAGCTGGCAGACCAACCAGCACAAACAGTTCAACGAATGGGCTCTTGGTTGGTACTACCGAGCTCCACGGCGTTACGGACATAATCACGATCAGCGCGAACACGTAGAACATGATAATACGGATTGGAATCGAGTTAATGGCGCGCGGCAGAGATTTCTCAGGATCCTTGGTTTCCGCAGCGGTCGTTCCCACCAGCTCAATACCCACAAACGCGAACACCGCTATCTGGAAGCCGGCAAAGAAGCCGCTCAGACCTTTCGGGAACCAGCCACCGTCATTCCACAGATGCGTGAACGATGCCTGAACGCCGGTTGGCGACTGGAAGTGCGTCAGCACCATCACCAGACCGACGACAATCAGGCCGATGATGGCGACGATTTTGATCATCGCAAACCAGAACTCCATCTCACCGAACATTTTTACGGTGGCGAGGTTGAGGCTCAGCAGCAGCACAATCACCGCCAGCGAGGCGACCCAATCTGACAGTTCGGGGAACCAGAATTGCGCATACGCGGTAATCGCGACAACGTCTGCCATCCCAGTAACGACCCAGCAGAACCAGTAGGTCCAGCCGGTAAAATACCCGGCCCACGGCCCGAGCAGGTCGGAGGCGAAATCACTAAACGATTTGTACTCCAGATTCGAGAGCAGCAATTCACCCATTGCCCGCATCACGAAAAACAGCATAAAACCGATGATCATATATACAAAGATGATCGACGGTCCGGCGAGACTGATGGTTTTACCGGAGCCCATAAACAGGCCAGTACCGATTGCACCACCAATAGCAATAAGTTGAATATGACGGTTTGTGAGATTGCGCCGTAGCGACTGTTCAGACGACGCCTCTTCAGCGGTGTCGACTTTTACCTGATCTACCATGTTTTTTCTTCCTGTACCTGTCTGTGTTGTTCAGGCTCTACGGCCTTTAGTGTGTCTATGATACGACGATCCTGTTATCAGGACTCATCGATATTAGGTAAGAATTGGCGGGATGAATACTAAGATTTAGATATAATGTTAATTTAATGTTTAAAGTGAGTGTCATATCACTCTGATAGCGCGAATCAGCTCACAAAAATACACGCTGATGTGGCATTTGCAAGATAAAATATCGACAACGACGTAACTATAGCTTTTCACGCTATTTTTTTGCTCCCCCCGGCCTCGGGGGGAACAGAAGTCACTGCTTACAGGATCTCAAGCAGCTCAACGTCGAACACCAGCGTGCTGAACGGAGGAATGGACGCGCCAGCACCACGCTCGCCGTAAGCCAGTTCCTGAGGAATAGTCAGTTCCCATTTCGAACCTACCGGCATCAGGGTCAGTGCTTCAATCCAGCCAGGGATTACGCCGTTAACCGGGAATTCAGCCGGTTCGCCACGTGCGACAGAGCTGTCAAACACGGTACCGTCGATCAGTTTACCGGTATAATGCACGCGAACGCGGTCAGTACGCGCCGGAATAGCCCCTTCGCCCTGAGTCAGAACACGGAACTGCAAACCGGATTCAGTGCTGTTCACACCCTCTTTCTCACGGTTTTCTTCCAGATATTTGACGCCATCAGCCGCCATAGCCTGGAAGCGTTCGCGACGTACTGCATCAGCGCGCTCATGGATTTCACGCAGCGCGCGATGCACAACATCAACCGGCACTGCCGGGTGCTTACCTTCCAGCGCGTCAGCGATACCCGCTACCAGCGCTTCAGGCAACAGTCCTTCCAGTCCGGATTCGCTCAGCTGTTGTCCTACCTGCAAACCAATGCCGTAGCTTGCTTGCGCTTCGATAGTGTCAAAAGTCGGGTTAGCCATCATATTTCCTTTCATCGGATGTAAAGTAGCGGGCAGCATATCAGCCATGCCGCATCCGGTAAAACTTTGTCTCGGGAACAGATGACAAATCGCGAGGAAACATAAACAATAGGAATATCCCGCGTTGACGTCACGAAAGCGGGTAATATGACGAACATCATAGCGTTAGCCATCTATACTCTATGATCGAGGAACGAGACGCGGAGCAGGAGGAAAGCCATGCCCGGGCGCTTTGAATTAAAACCAACCCTGGCGAAAATCTGGCATGCACCGGACAATTTTCGCATTATGGATCCGCTACCGCCTATGCACCGCCGCGGCATTATTATTGCTGCTATCGTGCTGGTGATAGGTTTCCTGCTTCCTTCCAGTGACACCAGCGATGCCCCTGTGGTGACGCGTACTGCCCAGCTGGATTTACAGTCACAGTCGCAGCCACCAACCGAGACTCAGCTACAGGCACAGTTAGTCGCCCCGCAAAACGATCCCGGCCAGGTCGCTCCGGTTGCTCCAGAGCCAATTCAGGAAGGAGAACCTGATGCGCAGCCGCAGGCTCAGCAATCTCAGCCGCAGACGCAACCTTTCCAACAGGATAGCGGAATTGAGCAACAGTGGCGCTCTTATCGCGTAGACTCGGGCAAAACGCTGGCCCAGGTCTTCCGTGACCATAACCTCCCGCCAACCGATGTGTATGCAATGGCGCAGGTTGAAGGCGCGGGAAAACCGCTAAGCAACCTGAAAGACGGTCAGATGGTGCAGATCAGGCAGAATGCCAATGGCGTGGTGACGGGATTAACCATTGATACCGGGAATGGCCAGCAGGTTCTGTTCACCCGCCAGCCAAACGGCAGTTTTATTCGCGCCCGTTAAGCGACGCCATCAGGCATCAAGGTGAAGCGTCAGCGCTTCACCTTATTCACCCACCAGATCCCCGAACAGACCAGCACCAGCGCCAGTGCATATTTCCATTCGAGAATGTTTTCGCCGAGGAATATCGCCGACAGCAGCGCCCCCGAAACCGGGATCAGGAAGTTAAACGGCGCAATCATTCCCACACGATTATGCTTGAGCAGAATACTCCACAAGGCAAAGGCGACAGAAGAGAGTAACGTCAGGTAGCCCAGAATTGCCACCGAAGACGCACCGTGTACGGTCAGCGTGCCGCCAAAAGCGTAGCCACCGATAACCAACGCCAGACCGCCACCGCCCAACTGGTACCCTGTCATTACCGTCGGATCCACCGTCTGAGAAATACGTTTTCCATATAGCGTGGCAGCAGAAAGAATAAAGGCCGCCATCACTACTGAACCGTCTCCTAACAGGCTGAAACTAAAATCCATTCCGCTGCTAAAGTTCACTACCATCACCCCAGCAAAGCCGAGGATACAGCCCAGCGCTTTGTTGTAGCTCAATTTGTCATTATGGTAGATAAAATGGGCCAGCAGCACGCTGAAGAAGGTCCCGGTCGCATTCATGATGGACCCTTTCACCCCCGTGGTGAACGCCAGGCCGATATAGAAGAAGATGTATTGCAGCGAGGTTTGCGTCAGCCCCAACAGCGTGAGTTGGCCGTACTGACGCGGGCTTAACCGGCCAATCGGTTTTCGCTGTGCCAGCGCCAGCATTAGCAGCAATATTCCCGCAAACAGAAAGCGATATCCGGCAAAGACAATCTTTGAGGGAATGTCATCCGTGGCAATCTGGAAGATCTCATATCCGCTTTTGATCGCCGGATAGGCGCTCCCCCACAGCAGGCAGCAGAACGCCGCGCTCAGATAGACAACATTTTTACGCGCAAACAGAGGTTGGTGCGTTGGTTCCATTCCATCACCACTTTGAAATAATGTTTTATTTTTGTGATTATCCCGAAAAGGATAAAGAATAGCCAGAGAGAAAAGCGGGGGGAACAGAAAAGCAAAACGCCGGCACAGGGCCGGCGCTTTTACGCGGTCATCAGAATAAAAACTTATTCTGCAACTACGTTTACAGTCAGCTTAGCAAACACTTCGCTGTGAACCTGGAAGCTCACTTCGTGCTCACCAGTGGTACGCAGAACGCCGTTCGGCAGACGAACTTCGCTCTTAGCTACTTCAACGCCAGCTGCAGTTACAGCGTCAGCGATGTCGCGAGTACCGATGGAACCGAACAGTTTACCTTCGTCGCCAGCTTTAGACGCGATGGTTACGGTTTCCAATGCGTTGATTTTCTCAGCACGAGCTTCAGCAGCGGACAGAACGTCAGCCAGTTTAGCTTCCAGCTCAGCGCGACGCGCTTCGAAAAATTCAACGTTTTTCTTGGTAGCAGGAACAGCTTTACCCTGTGGTACCAGGAAGTTACGAGCATAGCCCGCTTTAACGTTAACCTGATCACCCAGGCTACCCAGGTTTGCTACTTTATCAAGCAGAATAACTTGCATTACCTTATCCTCTCAAAGTCGTATTAATGGACCGTGACCGATTACTGATGACGATCAGTGTACGGCAGCAGGGACAGGTAGCGAGCGCGTTTGATAGCGCGAGCCAGCTGACGCTGGTATTTTGCACGGGTACCGGTGATACGGCTTGGGACAATCTTACCGCTTTCGGTGATGTAGTTTTTCAGCGTAGCGATATCTTTATAGTCGATCTCTTGAACGCCTTCCGCGGTGAAACGGCAGAACTTGCGACGACGGAAATAACGTGCCATATGGCTAGTCTCCAGAATCTATCAATTCAATCTGCTCGGCATGCAGAACCATTTTGCTCAGGCCGTTCTTTGCCTTGTGGCAAGAGATGAACCCCTGAACGGTCACTGCGCTACCGACCGTTATACTGTGAGTAATGGCCTGGTTTTCGTGTCCGCTAATAATAACGGGCATTTGGCACCACGCCTGCCGGTGAAACCCGGCTTCCTCCTGCACAGAACGATGCTCAAGCACGAACTGGCAATGAGGAATTCCTGATGGACTGACCTTTCGAAGGGGAGCCCTGCACACGGTGCCGGACAACGCCAGACGGTTGGTCATCAGAAATTACTCTTCAGAATCCCCAGCTTCAGCATCATCTGCGGTTTCGTTAGCGAAATCATCGCGACGCTCACGGCGCTCGTCTTTCGCTTTAACCATCGGAGATGCTTCGGTAACAGCGTGTTTAGTACGCATAACCATGCTGCGGATAACGGCATCGTTGAAGCGGAAGGTAGTTTCCAGCTCATCGATCACTTCCTGCGGCGCTTCAACGTTCATCAGAACGTAGTGAGCTTTGTGCAGTTTGTTGATCGGGTAAGCCAGCTGACGGCGGCCCCAGTCTTCCAGACGGTGGATCGTGCCTTCTGCACCAGTGATGGCAGCAGTGTAGCGTTCGATCATACCCGGAACCTGTTCGCTCTGGTCAGGATGGACCATAAAAACGATTTCGTAATGACGCATCGAATTGCTCCTTACGGATTATTCAGCCTCCTGTCTGGGTCAGCCGAGGCCCATGGAGGCAAGGAACGTGTTAAAGGTCGGCTGAAAAATGACGCGTCATAATACTGGGGTCAGCAGTTAAACTCAAGGTGCTTGTACGATTATTTATCATGTCGCCATTAATACATATCCAGCAGCATTTTGACGCTGATACAAATAGAGACGATGACAATCATGGGTCGGATGACTTTCTTGCCGCGCGTCAGTACAACTGTCGCACCCAGACGTGCGCCAAGGGATTGTCCGGCAAACATCACCAGCCCCAGCGACCAGATCATTTTACCGCCGAAAATGAAGAACAGAATCGAGGCAATGTTCGACGCCAGGTTAATAAAATTCGAGTGGATTTGCGCTCTATCGATACTGTATCCCCACAACAGGATATAGCAGAGCGTATAAAAGGAGCCGGCCCCGGCACCGAGAAAACCATCATAAAACCCAATACCTCCCCCGCAGATCAACGAGAAGAGAAACAGGGATACCTGCTGCTTCCTTTTCGGTTCGCTAAGATTAGGCGCAGAAATAAAGTAGATAGCGACCGCGATAATCAGGATCGGCAGCAGTTTCTTCAACACGTCCGGTTCAATAAACTGGATAAGCGTTGTGCCCATCGCAGAACCGATAAAGGCAGATAAAAAGACATATTTGTGCTCCTGCACATTAATATGTCCCCGGCGTAAAAAGTAAATTCCGGAGGTTAGCGAGCTACCCAGTGCCTGAATTTTATTGGTTGCCAGCGCATTAGCCGGGGGTAAACCAGAAATTAAGAGAGCGCCAATAGAGAGAAAACCACCGCCGCCCGACACCACGTTAATAAAGCCAGCCACCAGCGCGACCATAAACATAATCACGAAATAGCTGAAATCCATGAATGAAGTATCCATAAGTTTTTGCCTAATTATCATAAAGTTATATTAATTATCTGGCTCACTATAAACGGCGTACTCACCCGATTAAATTGACTATTTGGTAAGAGCTTATGCGCGTAAGGCAGGTATTTTTAACCGTAGCGGAAGGCATCAGCTGATTGTTAATTAAAGAAAAGATGGCTTTGCGGTAATTTTTTGAACAACTGCATCAGAAATGGTCGCTATCGACTGCGCCGGCAGCGGTTAAAATTAAATCAGAAGTTATCCACTCACAGGAGAGAGCTAACCAGAGACCGCAGTCGAGGAGGTACATATGCGAGCCCGTGTTTTGACCCTTCTGGCTGTACTTTTGCTCAGTGCAAATGCAACGGCAGCCATCAAAATTGACAATCATCAGGCCAGGAATATGGATGATGTGCAGAGCTTAGGCGTTATTTACATAAATCATAACTTCGCCACTGAAAGTGAAGCCACTCAGGCCCTGAATGAAGAAACCGATGCGCAAGGCGCAACCTACTATCACGTGATCCTCACCAGGGAACCCGGTAGTAACGGAAATATGCACGCCAGTGCAGATATTTATCGCTAGCACCAGAAACAACCAACGAGAACATTGCCACAGTTTGACTTGCCCCCTTCACTGGGGGCTTTTTTTGCAAAACAATCCCGAAGCCAGGCCGATCTCATCCCCATGAAGAGTTGGCTCCGGAACGTTTTTTCTTACTTCTGGCCGTAATAGGCATTTGGGCCGTGCTTACGCATGAAGTGCTTATTCATCAGGTAACTGTCGATGGGGCTGAGCGCCGGATTAATGCCACGCGCAATCCATGCCATTTTTGCCACCTCTTCCATCACCACAGCGTTATGTACCGCGTCGTGAGCATCTTTGCCCCAGGCAAACGGGCCATGTTGGTACACCACTACGCCAGGCGTATGTAAAGGTTCCACCTCCCCGAGCGTTTCAATAATCACCCTACCGGTATTAAGTTCATACTCCTCCTGAACTTCAGCTTCAGTTAAAGCCCGGGTACAGGGAATATCGCCAAAGAAGTAGTCAGCATGCGTCGTGCCGAGCGCAGGAATTGCCAGACCTGCCTGCGCCCATGCCGTCGCGTGGGTTGAGTGGGTATGCACCACGCCGCCGAGAGAGGAATAACGGCGATACAGCGCCAGATGGGTGGCGGTATCGGAAGAAGGACGATAGCGTCCCTCCACCACATTACCGTGCAGATCCACAACCACCATGTCATCCACTGTCATTGTTTGGTAGTCGACGCCGCTGGGCTTAATCACCACCAGCCCGCGTTCGCGGTCGATGGCGCTGACGTTACCCCAGGTAAACGTCACCAGACCGTAGCGCGGCAGATCCATGTTGGCCTCAAAAACCTGCTGTTTACGTTTTTGCATTACACTGCCTCCACCAGGCCCGCGCTGGCCATACGCGCTTTCACCCAGTCGCGCGCCTTCGCCACTTCACGTGCCGGGTCGTCCGACGTTTCGCTCCACATCTCAATCAAGTATGGCCCGCAATACCCACTCTGTTTGAGCGTCGCAAAACAACGTTCAAAATCGACAACCCCTTCACCAAACGGCACATTTTTGAATACGCCAGGTTTGGTATCTTTCACGTGTACGGCAACTATATGGCCCATTCCCGCCTGCAGCTCCATCTGCACGTCGTTATCCCACGCCGATAAATTGCCAATATCGGGATACAGCTGGAACCACGGATTGTTGAGATAGTGGGCGTATCCCAGCGCCTTACTGATCGAATTCATCAGTGGATAATCCATGATTTCCATCGCCAGCGTCACCTGTGCACGGCTCGCCATCTCTACGCTCTCTTTCAGCCCATCGCGAAACCGACGACGCGTTTCGTTATTGGCCTGCTGGTAATAAACGTCGTAACCCGCCAGTTGAATAACGCGAATACCGATATCCTGCGCAAACTGAATGGCTTTACGCATAATCTCCAGCCCCTGTTCGCGTACCGCATCATCTTCACTACCAAGCGGAAAACGACGATGAGCGCTCAGGCACATGGACGGTACCCGTATCCCAGTGTCGGCGATAGCGGCCACCAGCGCCAGTCGCTGCTCGCGGTTCCAGTCAAGACGCGCCAGGCGAGCGTCGGTTTCATCAACCGACATTTCGACAAAGTCAAAGCCCAGTACCTTCGCCAGTTGCAAGCGTTCCAGCCAGCACTCCCCGCCGGGGAGTGCTTTTTCATAAATACCGAGCGGGACCTGTTTCGACAACATAGTCGCTCCTTATCCCCACAGTTGGGCGATAGAACGTTTGAACTGACGGGCAGCTTCCACCGGAGAGGCGGCATCGCGAATACTGCGGCCAGCAATAAAGACGTGAATCGGAATTCCCTGGAACAGCGGCAGATCTTCCAGCGCCAGACCGCCGGTGACGGTGACTTTAAAGCCCATCTCGGACAGACGCTTGATCGCGCTGATATCCGCTTCTCCCCACGCCACGCCCGCCGCCTGCGCATCACGACTGCGGTGATATACAACTTGCCCAATCCCTGCGTCACGCCACTCTTGCGCCTGCTCCCAGGTCCAGTAACCAGTCAGTTCAATCTGTACATCACCGTTAAATTCTTTCGCCACCTCCAGCGCACCCTTGGTGGTGTTGATATCGGCACAGCAGATGACGGTAACCCAGTCAGCGTTGGCTTCGAAACACATGCGGGAGAGGATTTTTCCCGCATCGGCAATTTTGGCGTCCGCCAGTACAATTTTATGTGGGTAAAGCGCTTTCAGATCGCGAACGGCGCGCACGCCCTCTGCCACACAAAGAATAGTGCCCACCTCAATGATATCGACCTCTTCGGCAATTAGACGCGTCGTTTCATACGCGGAAGACATTGATTGGTTATCCAGCGCAACCTGCAACATAGGTAATGACATTTTGGTATCCTTTTAAACAGCCGCCGCAGTGGCGTTATCAATTAAATCCAACACTTCCTGCGCGGTGCGGCAGGCGCGTAAACGGTCGAAATTGGCTTCGTCATCAAAGAGATTCACGATCTGCATGATGCCCACTTCCTGATGTGTGTTGGCATCAACTGCCGCCATCGTTATCAGAATATCGACCGGGTCGTTATCTTCGTGGTTAAACACCAGCGGCGTTTTCAGCGTCACCAGCGCAAAACCGGTTTTCTTGACCCCTTCCTCCGGACGGCCGTGCGGCATCGCCAGGCCTGGCGCAATCACAAAGTACGGGCCAAACTGCTCAACGCCATCAAGGATGGCCTGGTAGTAGCGTGGTTCAACCACATCAGCCTTAACCAGCAGATCCACGCCAAGCTTTACCGCTTCCTGCCAGGTACTGGCCTCGGCTTGCAAAAGGATGGAACTATTGTCTGCCAGCGAGTCACGTAATTTCATATGCCGCCCCTTACTTCACGTCCTGCGGAAAATGCGCTTTGATCACTTCCAGCAGTTTTGGTCCAAAATCGGCAGGAGACAGCATGTTGCGTACGCCAACGACATATTTATTGCCAGAAACGGTAATCTCACCGGCGATATGCGTAGAGGCGATGATAATATCCGCGCCGCTCAGTTCACTTTTGTATTCACCCACGGCGCAGCTGTTTACCGTATGGTCAATATTTGACTGGGTTAAAAACTGGTCCACCTTCATTTTCATGATCATGGAACTGCCCTGCCCATTGCCACACACAGCCAGAATACGTACGGTCATAATCGGAACTCCTTATTAAGCAGAGTGTTCTGCCAGTTGTTTTTCTGCGTCTTCCTCAGCACGCAACGTGCGTCCTGCGAAAAACATATAAGCCAGTGCAATCAGAATAATGACGGCCATAAACACGATGCCGATGGAGGCAAAGCCTTGCATCATCGGCGGTGCCAGAATTGACCAGTCCGCCATGCCCATCCAGGCGCTCATACCGGTGAGCTTCACCGCCCAGACGCAGCCGAAGATTTCGATCATCCCCATCACCAGGCAAATCTTGAGCGCTGCGCGCCAACCGCCAAAGTGGTTAGCAAATACGCCGATAGTGGCGTTCGAGAAGAACATCGGGATAAAGCCTGGGATAATCAGAATGGAAGAGCCGCAGGCCACAAGGATGCCCACCGCAATCAGTTGGCCGATGGTCCCCCACATAAAGCCCCAGACCACCGCGTTAGGAGCAAAGCTATAAATCGCCGCGCAGTCGATGGCCAGTACCGCGCCCGGGATCAGACGTTGAGAGATACCGTTGAACGCTTCTGAAAGTTCAGCAACGAACATACGTACGCCCTGGGTGATGATGAAGATAGCGACAGCAAACGAAAAACCGGTTTGCAGGATATACACGGTCCAGTGGGTTTTACCCGCCATCGCCTGAACCACATCAATGCCGAAAGAGAGCAGGATCGCCCCGAAGAAGATGGTCATCACAATCGCGGTAGAAACGATGTTGTCATGGAAGATATTCAGCCAGCCTGGCAGCTTGAGATCTTCTACGCTCTCCTCTTTCTTACCCAGATACGGCGCGACTTTGTAAGCAATCCAGGAGGCGAACTGCTGCTGGTGACCGATGGAAAAACCACAGCCGTCGGTCACTTCCTGGGTCGGCTTGTACATCATATTGGAGGTAATGCCCCAGTAGAGCGACACCAGCACCGCGGTACAGATGATGGTGGTCCACATGGAATAGCCAAAGATGTAGAAAGAGACGGCGATCAGGCCCGCCTGCTGGAACATGATGTGCCCGGTCAGCATGATGGTACGAATACCGGTAATCCGCCGTAGCAGCACGTAACAAATGTTTAGCGCCAGCGCCAACAGTACCGCGTACCCTACCCAGCTATAGGCATCCCCCATACGTTCGATGGTTGCCATCATGGAGGCATAGGTATCGGAAATCGCACCGTTGATACCGTAAACCTCGGACATCTTCGCCACTACCGGTTTAAACGTGCTGGTCAGAATGCCCGACCCTGCCTGCAATAACATAAAACCAATAATCGTTTTGATCGTGCCTTTGATAATAACGCTGACACTTTTACGCAACAGGATGTAGCCGAGGCAGGTCACAATACCCAACAGCAACGGTGCATTGGTCATGACCTGATTAAAAAAGACGGTAAAGATGTTGTAGAGGATCTCCATAACGATCTCCAGTAGACGAAGTTGCTGAACATTCATTACAGATGCCCAGGATGTTGTGCCCTCACTCTAATTTTCAAAAGTAATCACAACAAGATTGAATTTGATTAAATGTGATGCAGTACGCAAATAATTCTCTTACTTGCAGAGTGGATTTACTCCTAATTCATTCAATTCAAAATAAAACCAATCAAAACAATAAAATACAAAAATACATTTCATATAAACCATCTTGTCACGTTGTAATTTGTTAACAATTTTTCATTCAACACCAAAAATCAACGCATTGCCTTCTTGAGAAAATGATGTCAGTATCAATCAAAACAAATCAAAATTTGATTCAACTTGAACAAACATGAAGGTAATTGCGATGAGTAAAGTAAAAAGCATCACGCGTGAATCATGGATCCTGAGCACATTCCCGGAGTGGGGAAGCTGGCTGAATGAAGAGATCGAGCAGGAACAGGTCGCACCAGGTACTTTCGCGATGTGGTGGCTCGGCTGTACCGGAATTTGGCTGAAGTCGGAAGGCGGGACTAACGTCTGCGTCGATTTCTGGTGCGGCACGGGCAAACAGAGTCACGGTAACCCGCTGATGAAAACCGGTCACCAGATGCAACGCATGGCAGGGGTGAAGAAGCTGCAGCCAAACCTGCGCACCACGCCGTTTGTTCTTGATCCGTTTGCCATTCGTCAGATCGATGCGGTGCTGGCCACACACGATCATAACGATCACATCGACGTAAATGTTGCGGCAGCCGTCATGCAGAACTGTGCCGACGACGTGCCGTTTATTGGACCGCAGACTTGTGTGGATCTGTGGATCGGTTGGGGTGTACCAAAAGAGCGCTGCATCGTGGTAAAACCAGGCGATGTGGTGAAAGTGAAAGATATTGAAATTCATGCGCTTGATGCGTTTGATCGTACTGCGTTAATCACCCTGCCCGCCGATCAAAAAGCCGCTGGCGTGCTGCCGGATGGTATGGATGCCCGCGCCGTAAACTATCTGTTCAAAACGCCGGGCGGTACGCTTTATCATAGCGGCGACTCACACTACTCCAACTACTATGCAAAGCATGGCAACGAGCACCAGATCGACGTCGCACTCGGATCCTACGGCGAGAACCCACGGGGTATTACGGACAAAATGACCAGTTCTGACATGCTGCGTATGGCGGAGGCCCTGAATACAAAAGTGGTGATCCCTTTCCATCATGATATCTGGTCAAACTTTCAGGCCGATCCACAGGAGATCCGCGTACTGTGGGAGATGAAAAAAGATCGCCTTAAGTATGGCTTTAAGCCATTCATCTGGCAGGTAGGTGGCAAGTTCACCTGGCCGCTGGACAAAGATAACTTTGAATATCACTATCCGCGCGGCTTTGATGACTGCTTCACCATTGAACCGGATTTACCGTTTAAATCGTTCTTGTGATCCACACAAAATGCCGGGCCATCCCGGCATTTTTTCCCATTTACTTTAGTATTTCCAGGCTATTTCAAATATCATCTTTTCAAATCAATTTGTATCGGAATAGCTCATGACTGAAGCACAAAGACATCAAATATTGCTGGATATGCTGGCGCAGTTGGGCTTTGTTACCGTTGAGAACGTAATTGAGCGTCTGGGGATTTCACCCGCCACAGCGCGCCGGGACATCAACAAGCTCGACGAAAGCGGCAAACTCAAGAAAGTACGCAACGGCGCAGAAGCTATTACCCAACAGAGACCGCGCTGGACGCCAATGAATCTGCACCAGGCGCAGAACCACGATGAAAAAGTTCGCATTGCCAAGGCAGCATCCCAGCTTGTGAATGCGGGTGAAAGCGTAGTGATCAACTGCGGATCGACCGCTTTCCTGCTGGGTCGCGAAATGTGCGGCAAGCCGGTGCAGATCATCACCAATTATCTGCCGCTGGCGAACTATCTGATCGACCAGGAGCATGACAGCGTGATCATCATGGGCGGGCAATACAACAAAAGCCAATCCATCACGCTTAGCCCGCAAGGCAGTGAAAATAGCCTGTATGCCGGACACTGGATGTTTACCAGCGGCAAAGGGTTGACCGCGGACGGACTGTATAAAACCGATATGCTGACCGCGATGGCCGAGCAGAAGATGCTTAACGTGGTAGGCAAACTGGTGGTACTGGTCGATAGCAGTAAGGTCGGTGAACGCGCGGGGATGCTGTTCAGTCGCGCCGATCAAATCGATATGCTCATTACCGGTAAAAACGCGAACCCTGAGATTCTGCAACAGCTTGAAGCTCAGGGCGTGAGCATTATGCGTGTTTAAAGGTGCTGGCGGAAAAACGTCACTGTTGCGGCCAACGCTTCTGGCGTGATGCGATGTCGTACGCTCGCTTCCCACAGGCAGGTCAGATTGTTGTCCAAACCTGCCTGAATCAGCGCTTGCTGTAAGCGGAAGGTTTCAACAGCCGGTACAACATCATCATCCTGTCCATGCCACAGCAGCAACGGCCTGTCGGCGAGGCGTGGCAACTGATGCGTAACGTCCCATTCGGCAAGCGGGGCGATAACGGCATCAAATTCCACCTGTTGCTCTGGGGTCTGAACCAGTAAAGGAGGAAAAAGTGTCTGCGCAAGCCGGGTAAAATATCCTGAGCCCATCAGGCTGGCTACACATTTAACCTCAGGATGACGCGCCATTATGCCCAATGCAGTCATTCCTCCCATTGATGCCCCACCGACGGCAAGCCGCTCATCTGAAAGCCAATTTTCTGCCACCAGAGCCGCACGTAACGTCGTAAACTCCTGCATGTTTTGCTGCAATATATGCCAGAAGCGGAACATTCGCTCCTGAGCATTACCGTTAAATCGGGCGCCATGTTCGGGCGCATCTGGCATGACGACGCGAAACCCGGCCTGAGCCAGCGCAACGGCAAAATAACTGTAGACCAGACTTGAAGATGTAAACCCGTGATAAAAGAGAATACAAGGGAGTGAACATTCGCGTTTACCAGCCGGAACGGCGTGCAGGACAGGGATACCAGCTAACTGTCGTGTCTCAATTTCTATCATTTGTTGCCCCTTTTTTTCTGGTATGCCATGCAGCAATACTTAACGCAAGCGAATGTGTTTGGCAATGATTCATAATGTTGAGAACTGGGTTACGCTTTCGCAACATTTTCATTCGAAAATCGCGTGAGAGATAACAATTCGGGAACATTCCCCTAAAGGGAAATTAATAAGGCACTACACTATGGCTATCAGGAAACGAGATAGAGTTATGCGTCGGTTTGCCTCTTTGTTGCTGGTTATGTTTTTAAGCGCCTGTAGCGTGCTACAGGGAACGCCGCAACCCGCACCGCCCGTTGCCGACCACCCGCAGGAGATCCGCCGTGACCAGAGTAATGGGTTACAGCGATTAGGGACGGTTAGCGCGCTGGTAAGAGGCTCTCCGGATGATGCGCTGGCAGAGATCCGTGCCAAAGCCGTCGCGGCTAAAGCTGATTACTACGTGGTTTTATTAGTAGATGAAACCATCGTGACAGGCCAATGGTATTCACAGGCAATTTTGTATCGTAAATAACATTGGGTTGAAATTTAGTCAGCTTTACATTGCTTTGCGCCTCTATGCGTTTACCTGTGCACAATAAACCAACAGCAGGAAGCTTGAGGTTTATTATCGCGATGGAATGCCCTGCCGTGTGTAGGGGTACGAATAATGGAGCTGACGATGAAACAATCTCTTGCCTTATCCTCACTGCTGCTTTCTGCCGGACTGGCAGGTACTACGGCGCAGTCTGCCGAATTCGCCAGTGCTGACTGCGTTACGGGCCTGAACGAAATTGGCCTGATCTCTGTCAGTAACATTGCAGGAAATCTGCAGGATGTAGAACGTGTAATCGCGTTAAAAGCGGATGAACAAGGTGCCTCATGGTATCGGATCATTCAGATGTACGAAGACCAGCAGCCCGACAACTGGCGCGTACAGGCCATACTTTATGCGTAACAGATTGCCGGATGGCGTAAACTTATCTGACCTGGACTGAGCGTAGGCATGATAAGACGCACCCGCGTCGCCATCAGGCAAGTTATTACCGTAACCCCCCCGTTGCCCGCAGGAGCAAATCGTTCAGCACCTGTTCAGACAATCGTAGTCCACCCCGCGTATCAAGCATCATTTGGCACCAGGCCTGCGCCACTGGCGGAGAAGAATAACGCAACATCTGCGCCCCGCAACCGAGCAGGAAAAGCTGCTGCGTAATCTCCCGTCCCAATGCCTCACTGGGTTTACGTAAACGCTGCTGCAACTGACGCACCATTCGATCGTAATGCCGATCCTGCCCCTTTACCTCCGCAAAGGCTTCGCTGAGCATATCGTAGATGCCGGGTTGTTTTGTCAGTACCCGCAATACATCAAGGCACATAATGTTGCCGGAGCCTTCCCAGATACTGTTTACCGGCATCTCACGATACAGGCGCGGCAGCTCACTCTCCTCGCAATAGCCAATCCCGCCCAGCACTTCCATCGCCTCAGCCACAAACGGCATACCGACCTTGCAAACGGAGAATTTCACCGCAGGCGTGAACAGCCTGGCCCACAGCGCTTCTTTGGCATCAGCACGACGGTCCCAGGCCCTCGCCAGTCGAAACAGTAGCGCCGTCTGACCTTCCAGTTGGAGCGCCATCCGGCCTAATACCTGACGCATCATCGGCTGTTCAATCAATGGCTTGCCAAAAACCTGTCGCTGGTGCGCATGATAAATCGCGATGGAAAAAGCACGTCGCATCATGCCGTGACTGCCGAGCGCGCAGTCAAAACGCGTCATCCCGCCCATCTTCAGGATATGGCGGATACCTTCCCCTTCTTCGCCCAATAGCCAGCCAATCGCATCGTGGAATTCAACCTCGCAGCTGGCGTTGGAGCGGTTGCCTAACTTATCTTTCAGTCGTTCAAGACGGATGGCATTACGCTGCCCGTCAGGTAAAAATCGCGGTACAAAAAAGCAGGATAAGCCGCCCTTTGCTTGGGCCAGCACCAAATGGGCATCGCTTTGCGGCACGGAGAAAAACCACTTATGTCCCACCAGCCGATACGAGCCGTCGACAAGACGTTCTGCCTGTGTGGTATTGCTCAGCACATCTGAACCACCCTGCTTCTCGGTCATGCCCATGCCGATCAGCAGCCCACGCTTTTGCCCACCGGGCAGTAAATGCGAGTCATAACGGTCGCTTAGCAGCGGCGTCAGCCAGTCGTGAAAGGGGGCGGGTAACATTTGAAGTAACAGCGGCGTAGCGGCAAACGTCATGGTCACCGGACACAACGTGCCTGCTTCAACCTGTGCATGTAGCATGAAACGCGCCGCCCGGGCAACAAATGTTCCCTGCCTCGCGTCTTCTTCCCAGGCCAGATTATGCACACGGTTGGCGCACAATCCCTGCATCAGCAAATGCCAGGCAGGATGAAAACGCACATCATCCAGCCGCTGACCCTGAGAGTCGTAGCGCAACAGTTCAGGTGGATAAGCGTTAGCCAACCGACCCAATTCGAGCGATTCTGCAGTCCCTAACTGCTGACCAATACTGGCGAGGAGATCGCTATCCCAAGCCGCACCTTCGCGATTGACCGCTTCGCACAGAGCCCCATCTGACAGGTACAAATTGCTGTTATTGAGCGGTGCAGGTTGATTAAAAACGGTATGCGTTTGCCAGTGCATTGTGTTTCCCTCCGTCAATGGACGTCGCCTTAAGTATGGTCAGAACCCCATGATTCGCGACGGAGGGAGATCACAAAAGTAGGGTTAGCCCGCAATATAGTGAGGAATAAAACGAGACGTATCTTTAGTGATCAACGTATTATCTTCGCGGATCCCCATACCACATGCTTCATCATCTACGATCCAACTGCCGATCAGCGTGTAGCTGTCGCCAAAGTGCGGTAACGGCTGAAATGCCTGATAGATCATCGGCTCTTCGGCGTAATCACCCTCAGCATGCTCAACGACCTGCTGCTGACCATCAAAAATGGTGACGTTTCCTCCCTCGCGGGAGAATATCGGTTTGCGCACATAGCTTTCACCTGGCGCAATTTGTGGCGTTTCACCGTCAAACCAGGCGGGTAGCAAGTTGGGATGATTGGGAAAGAAACGCCACAGTAACGGCATCAACCCTTTATTGCTGAGCACGCTCTTCCACAACGGTTCAACCCACTGTTCACGCCGATGGCGTAACAACGGACCATTGTCATCACGCATCATCCACTCCAGGGGATACAGCTTAAAGGCGCGACGAATAACATTGTCATCAAGGTCCGTCAGCACGCCACCGACGCCAAGCCCCAGATCCTCAACGTAAATAAACCGCGATTCTTGCCCGGCCTGCTGTGCGCAATCCTGTAAATACAGCACGGTGGTACGATCTTCATCGGTATCCTCACAGCAGCAAAAGTAGAAGGGGTCCGGGCTATACAGCTCAGCAAAACGGGATATTAGCCGCTCCTGAATGGCATTGTACTGATCGGCATCGCGTGGGATAACGCCGCTGCGGCGCGCATCTTCCAGCCATAGCCACTGGAAGTACGCCGACTCATAGAGCGACGTTGGCGTATCCGCGTTGTACTCCAGCAGCTTGACCGGAGAATTATTACCGCACCAGACAAAATCCATGCGGCCATACAGGGAGGGATCGCGATTGCGCCAGCTTTCGGCAATAACGTCCCAGTACAGCGGCGGGATCGCCAGTTGCTGCATAATCTGTTCGTCGTTAACTGCTCGTTCGACGACATCCAGACACATCTGGTGCAGTTCCGCAGTAGGTTTTTCGATCTGCTCTTCCACTTGTCTGAGCGTAAAGCGGTAAGCCCGACTCTCATCCCAGTAGATTTCGTTATCGATAATATGAAAATCGAAACCGTGATCGTAAGCGATCCTGTCCAAATCTTGCCGAACAGGAACATCATGTCGCAGCATCGTTAACCTCCCCAGTGCCCACGCGCGCTGGACGAACGTCCGTAGCCACCGCGTGAAACCGTCGAAACTTTCTTT
Organism: Citrobacter sp. Cf088; assembly: GCF_030334295.1. NCBI lineage: Bacteria > Pseudomonadati > Pseudomonadota > Gammaproteobacteria > Enterobacterales > Enterobacteriaceae > Citrobacter > Citrobacter sp. Cf088. The sequence goes on along the minus strand of NZ_JAOWEE010000054.1, from coordinate 59,988 downwards.
GTCGTATAGCTATGGCTGGTCGCGGTATCATTTTTTCCACTACCGGAACGCCAGCTGTAATCCCCAGAAGTCGTGCGCCAGACCGGGCGCGAAGCATAAGAAGAACCGCCGCTGCTGTAGACATACTGTTCGTCGCGATTTTTACGAATGACGCGACTGAGTAAAAAACCGGTGAATACAGGCACCCAGCTTTGATCGGTGCTGTCGAGATAGCAGTCGCCAAACTGGGTCTGACAGCTTTGCTTATTCATCTGCTTTGGCAGGTTGGAGTAGAACTCTGTTTTCGCATTGTTCCAGCCATCAGCACAAACGGTGGCGCTATTGCCATCGTCAATACATTCACTCACCGCGGAGTAAAAGGTACCGTCGCCATCGTTGTCTGCCCCTGCGTCATCACTACACCCCTTGAGGATAAAAAATGCCGCTCCGCCCATAATAGCCAGCGTCAGATACTTTCCGCTGTAACGACTGCGTTTTCTTACAAAGGGGTTAACCGGGCGATCGATTCGCGTGATAGCAGAATGCCCTGATGTTCTGTTTTTGTTTCCGGATTTACGTTTTCTTGCCATGATCGTCCATTACCATGTCATGCAGGCGGCGTTAAAAATGCCTCCCGCCAGCGCGGCGGTTCCCATAAATAGTCCCGCTGCGGTGTTGTGATTAATAATTTTTTCACTCAGTGCCGGCATATATAAACGCACGCCGCCGTAAATGATCAGTTGTATCACTAGCGCGATGCCGCCCCAGGCAAAATAATCCGGGATGCTGACGGCGTTAATTGCCGCGCTGGATAACGGAATGACGTAACCCAGCAACGTGCCGCTAAACGCCAGCGACGCCGCCATATTGTTATTTTTAATCAGCTGCCATTCATTGTGCGGCGTAATTTTTGAGTAGATGACCAGAAAAACAATCACCATGGCTGCGCCAATAAAAAAATAGGCGCCAAAAGCCAGTAATGAACTCAGTATGTGCATTAAAACCTTCCCTGAAATTAACCAATAATATTAAGTGACGTCAATGGGATATCCACGCCTAGCGCCCGTGAGAATACCCACTCAGGCTCGCCCTGCTCATTGAACGACTCTTCACCGTTTAACAGCAGGTATTCCCAGGTATCATCAGCAACCTGTCGCTGATAGCCCATGGTAAAATTATGCACTTCCCACGTGGCGTGCTGCTGGTTTTCCACTTTTTCCAGCATATAAACTGGCTCTATATTCCCCGGCTCTTCGTCGTTAAAAAAGCGCTGCCAGCGCGCTTCCTGCCAGGCGAGCGTCGGTGTGCCTATTGCGGCCGGACTAATCGCAGACTGCCAGTGTTTTTTCTGCGAAATCCCGTAGCTTTCTTCATAAACAAAGAATTTGATATCGTCGATATCATCCATGTCTGCGCCGCCCGTGGTATTGATTTGCAGAAACTCTTCTCCGGACGTGTAGTAGCGGAAAATCTGACTTCCGCCGCCTAAATCAATGTGGCTGACTGCAGCAACGGTGTACTCCTCACCGGGCAATTCGATCAATAAAGCCTCTTCTAACAGGCGAAATGCCAATGTATTGAGCGTAAACCCGGCATTCAGATGTAACCCCAACGGCCCGCGAACTGGCGCAGCAACATCCGCTTTACCAAATAAACGCTGGAAAAAACTCGTCATCATTTATCCTTAATGATGTGCCAGCCTCCGGTCGATGCTGGCATATATCGCCGTATGATTACTCGCCTTGCTGGCGCTGCAATCGTGCCAGCACATCCTGAGCAGAACTTTTATTGCTTGCGCCAATACCTGCTTCGGCCAGCTTCTCGTCAAGGTCACGCCCATCCGCAACTTTTTCCAGCTGTGCGGCAGCATCCAGACGCGCCTGACGCTCTGCCTGGCGCATTTGTAAACGCTTGAGCGACTCTGCGGCGGTAGACACGCTGGAAGACGCGCCCACGGTCGACGTGGTCACGGCCTGCTGGGCGCGCTGCATCGCTTCTGTCGCCTTTACCACCTCCAGCTGCTGCTCAAACTGCGCAATCCGTTGTGTGGTTGCACTAACCGCTTTTTCGACGCCATCACGAGAGCTCTCAAGGTTAGTGAGCACTTGCTCTTCAGCGGTAATGACATTCTCCAGACGGGCAATTTCTTCTGCAACTTCGTTAATCAGAGACGGGTTAGCGTTTTTACTCAGTGCTTCCAGCACTCGCGTTTCCAGACTGGATTTGCGTGCCCGCAGATCGCTTAACTTGTCATTACTCATCTTCACGCGTGCCAGCAGGTCAACCCGCGATTTTCCGGCTTTATCCAGTTCACCTTTCGCATCACGAATATGCTGTTCCAGCATCCGCACACCCTGCGCTTCTTCAATTGATTCTTCCGCCTGAGAAAGTACGGACTTGCCGAGGGTAAACAGGCTTTTTAAAATTCCCATCAATAGCGTTCCTTGTTATTCGTGAGTGTATTCTTCAGTGATTTCAGCCAAATCCAGAGCGTTATCCGCAAGCGTCGTCATCTCCAGGACCACATCATCCAACGATGAGTTCAGGGAAAGCGCCCCAAATGCGACGTAATATTCATCCTGCTGAACGCGTGAAATCCCCACGGAAGACAGAGGAAGGAGTTTCTGATTACGCAATAAGAAAACATTAAACTCATCTTGCTGATGAATACTGCTGACAGGACAAATAATGGTTTCAATAATAATCTGGCGGGATGTAAATAACACACTGAGCGGCAAATCGCCATAATCATTCATTTTAATAATTAATGACCGCTCATCATTTTCAATATCTATATTTAATTCTTGAAGAGTTTGTAGTGCTTCAGCAAGCACCTGCGGATTCCATGCCATATATTTCCCATATATTAGTTAATTAGAAATAAATATCATTTTTCAGCCTTTATCATACTTGTTTAAGATAAAAAAAAGCCATCCGAATCAGGATGGCTTTTTCCGAAAATTAAGCTTAGCTGCGTTGGCGGACTGCTTCAAACAGGCAGATGCCCGTCGCAACTGAAACGTTCAGCGACGAAACGCTACCTGCCATCGGGATGCTGATGAGTTCGTCACAGTGTTCACGGGTCAGACGGCGCATACCTTCACCTTCTGCTCCCATCACCAACGCCAGACGTCCGGTCATTTTGCTCTGGTAGAGAGTATGGTCGGCTTCACCAGCGGTTCCGACGATCCAGATATTCTCTTCCTGCAGCATACGCATGGTGCGCGCCAGGTTGGTCACGCGGATCAGCGGTACGCTTTCTGCCGCACCGCAGGCCACTTTTTTCGCCGTCGCATTCAACTGAGCGGAACGATCCTTCGGTACGATTACAGCATGTACGCCAGCGGCATCGGCGCTACGCAGGCATGCCCCCAGGTTATGCGGGTCGGTGACGCCATCGAGGATCAAAAAGAACGGCTGATCGAGCGTAGCAATCAGATCCGGCAGATCGTTTTCCTGATACTGACGCCCAGGCTTCACGCGAGCAATAATCCCCTGATGTACCGCACCCTCGCTTTTCTCATCCAGAAACTGACGGTTAGCCAGTTGAATGACAACACCCTGTGCTTCCAGTGCGTGGATCAGCGGCAGCAGGCGTTTATCTTCACGACCTTTGAGAATAAAGACGTCCTGGAAGCGCTCAGGCGCACGTTCCAGCAGAGCCTGCACCGCATGGATGCCGTAAATCATTTCACTCATGAATGTACTCGTTAATAGTTTATGCATAACGCGGGCAACACGAGATTGCCCGACTTACTGTTTATGGCAGTTATTGTGCGACTTTCTTTTTCGCCGCACGTTTAGCTTTGGTGGCGGCAGCAATTTTAAGCGTTTTTGCCGATGGCTTTTTCGCTTTTTTGTCGCCTTTCTTCTCAGCCGCATTCTTTTCCGCCTGAGGTTTGGCTCTGCCTTTTTTCTCACCGCGGAAAGCGCTATCCGGCTCGAAATTCACCTTTTTGCCCATCTGACGACGTTTACCGGTATTTTTACCCGCATCGCTTTTTTTGGCTTTTTCGCGCGCAGTTTTACCTTCATTACGCGGCGCACGTTCGCTGGAGATCAAGCTAAAGTCGATCTTACGCTCGTCCATGTTGACTGCTTCCACGCGAACTTCCACGCGATCGCCCAAGCGATACATCTGACCGCTGGATTCCCCCGTCAGGCGCTGCCCAACCTGGTCGAAACGATAGTAGTCGTTATCCAGGGAGGAGACATGCACCAGACCGTCGATAAACAGCTCATCAAGACGGACAAAGAAACCAAATCCGGTGACGCTGGCAATCACGCCTTTGAAGACATTCCCCACCTGATCCAGCATGAAGTCGCACTTCAGCCAGTCAGAGACATCGCGTGTGGCTTCGTCAGCACGGCGCTCGGCCATCGAACAGTGCTGACCCAGTTGCAGCATCTCTTCCATCGAATAATGGTAGCCACCCGTTTCAGTGGTGTTGCCTTTATGGCCCTGCTCCTGCGCCAGCAGATACTTAATCGCCCGGTGCAAGGAGAGATCCGGGTAACGACGGATCGGTGAAGTAAAGTGTGCATAAGATTGCAGCGCCAGGCCGAAGTGACCACGGTTTTCCGGATCGTAAATCGCCTGCTTCATCGAACGCAGCAGCATGGTTTGCAGCATTTCTGCGTCAGGACGGTCAGCAATCGACTCCAGCAGTTCAGCGTAATCGCGCGGCTCAGGTTTGTTGCCACCTGGCAGCTCCAGTCCCAGCTCTGCCAGGACGGAACGGAACGAGTTAATCGCTTCGGTCGTCGGCTTATCGTGAATACGGAACAGCGCTGGCTCTTTGGCTTTCTCAACGAATCGCGCCGCTGAGATGTTCGCCATGATCATGCACTCTTCAATCAGCTTGTGCGCGTCATTACGCTGCGTCTGCTCAATACGCTCAATACGGCGTTCAGCATTGAAGATAAACTTCGCCTCTTCACTTTCAAACGAGATACCGCCGCGCTCTTCACGGGCTTTATCCAGCACTTTGTAGAGGTTATGCAGCTCTTCAATGTGTTTGACCAGCGGTGCGTACTGCTCACGCAGCTCCTGGTCGCCCTGCAGCATGTGCCAGACCTTGGTGTAGGTCAGACGTGCATGGGAACTCATGACCGCTTCGTAGAATTTAAAGCCGGTTAAACGGCCTTTCGACGAAATGGTCATTTCACAGACCATACACAACCTGTCCACCTGCGGGTTGAGCGAACACAATCCGTTAGACAGCACTTCCGGCAGCATCGGAACAACCTGCGACGGGAAGTAAACGGATGTGCCACGGCTGCGGGCTTCCTGGTCCAGCGGAGTCGGCGGGCGAACGTAATAGCTTACGTCGGCAATTGCCACCCATAAACGCCAGCCGCCGCCGCGTTTCTTCTCGCAGTAAACCGCATCGTCGAAGTCACGCGCATCTTCGCCATCGATAGTCACCAACGGCAGGTCGCGCAGATCGACACGTCCTATTTTCGCCTCTTCCGGCACTTCTTCTTTCAGTCCGGCGACCTGTTTCTCAACAGCCTGCGGCCAGATATATGGGATTTCATGAGTACGCAGGGCCATATCAACGGCCATGCTGGTTCCCATGTTGTCACCCAGCACTTCTACAATTTTACCCACCGCTTTGGTGCGGCGAGTCGGACGTTGGGTCAGTTCAACGACGACCACAAAGCCCATACGAGCGCCCATCACCTCTTCCGGCGGGATCAGGATATCGAAACTCAGACGGCTGTCGTCGGGGACGACAAACCCAACGCCAGCATCGGTGAAGTAGCGACCGACAATTTGGCTGGTTTTTGGCACCAGTACACGCACAATACGCGCTTCGCGACGACCTTTACGGTCCGCGCCCAGCGGCTGCGCCAGCACCTGATCGCCATGAATGCAGGTTTTCATCTGCTCGCTGGACAGGTACAGGTCATCTTTGCGGCCTTCAACGCGCAGAAAGCCGTAGCCATCACGGTGGCCAATAACGGTACCTTTCAGCAGGTCGAGACGCTCCGGCAGCGCATAGCACTGACGACGGGTGAAGACCAGTTGTCCGTCACGCTCCATCGCGCGCAGACGGCGGCGCAGTGCTTCCTGCTGCTCTTCACCTTCAATGTTGAGTTCAGCGGCCAGCTCATCACGGTTGGCCGGTTTTTCACGTTTAGTTAAATGTTCGAGGATAAATTCCCGGCTTGGGATAGGATTCGCGTATTTTTCAGCTTCGCGTTCCTGGAAAGGATCTTGTGACATTGAGGTTCCTCCATTGTCAGCTCTGATGGAATTCCTTCGTCTTTCACGACGCCTCTTTGTTGGCTGCCTTTGCTCCCACCTGTCACTTACTTTTGTAAGCTCCTGGCGACTCGCTCAGTTGCCGCCGCGATGCGACGCGAAGTACTTTGGACTTCATTACTCCACCAGCAATAATTTATAAAGCGGTTGATTCTCTTCAACCAAATCAGCAAGTGTGTAGTTGTCCAGCTCCGTGAGAAAACTTTGCACTGCCTTAGAAAGCGCCTGTTTGAGTCGACAGGCCGGGGTAATGTGGCAAAACTCGCTGCTACAGTTGACCAACGATAAGGGTTCCAGCTCGCGAACCACATCACCAATACCAATATCCTTAGCGGGTTTACCCAAGCGGATACCGCCATTTTTTCCTCGAATAGCAGTAACAAAGCCCGCCCGGCTAAGTTGATTGATTATTTTGACCATATGATTACGGGACACGCCGTAGACTTCTGTCACCTCAGAAATACTGGTCATACGTCCTTCGGGAAGTGACGCCATGTAGATTAGCGCACGTAATCCGTAATCGGTGAAACTTGTTAACTGCACATCAACCTCAGGAAAAGGGATAAAACGGATAAACCTGGTGGTATTAATTATATTGATGATAAACCAGCCACCAGCCAGGTCGCTAATTTATTTCAGTTCGGGAAGGAAAAAAGCGAGGAACTTACGTGATTTTAAGCCGGATTCTGATGCAAAGCACCTTATCCGGCTTGAGATATTGCAAGCGCAGCGCCATTCGACGCCACGCTATAACCAGAATTATGCGTCGAACGGGTCGCGCAGGATCATGGTTTCAGTACGGTCTGGGCCAGTTGAGATAATATCAATCGGCACACCGGTCAGTTCTTCAATACGCTTGATGTAGTTCAGTGCAGCCTGCGGCAGACCGCTACGTTCCTTCACGCCGAAGGTAGATTCAGACCAGCCCGGCATGGTTTCGTAAATCGGCTCGATACCTTTCCAGTCGTCTGCTGCCAGCGGAGTAGTCGTTACTTCACGGCCATCCGGCATACGGTAAGCGACACAGATTTTCACCTCTTTCAAACCGTCCAGTACGTCCAGTTTGGTCAGGCAGAAGCCAGACAGGGAGTTAATCTGTACTGCACGGCGTACAGCAACGGAGTCCAGCCAGCCGGTACGACGACGACGACCGGTGGTCGCGCCATACTCGTTACCTTGTTTGCACAGGAACTCGCCAACGTCATCAAACAGTTCAGTCGGGAACGGACCCGCACCTACACGAGTAGAGTAAGCTTTGATGATACCCAGAACGTAGTCCACATAACGTGGGCCCAGGCCGGAGCCGGTTGCCACGCCACCTGCGGTGGTGTTGGAGGACGTTACGTACGGATAGGTACCGTGGTCGATATCCAGCAGCGTACCCTGCGCACCTTCAAACATGACGAAATCGCCACGCTTACGCGCCTGGTCCAGCAGATCGGAAACATCAACAACCATCGAGGTCAGGATGTCGGCGATAGCCATCACATCATCCAGCACTTTCTGGTAGTCAACTGCTTCAACTTTATAGAAATTCACCAGCTGGAAGTTGTGATATTCCATCACTTCTTTCAGTTTTTCAGCGAAGGTTGCTTTATCAAACAGATCGCCAACACGCAGACCGCGACGAGCTACTTTGTCTTCATAAGCCGGACCGATACCACGACCGGTAGTACCGATCGCTTTCTCGCCACGCGCTTTCTCACGAGCGTTATCCAACGCAACGTGATAATCAAGGATCAGCGGACAAGCTTCAGACAGCAGCAGGCGCTCGCGAACCGGGATACCACGATCTTCCAGTCCTTTCATTTCTTTCATCAGCGCGGACGGAGACAGAACAACACCGTTACCGATGATGCTGATGACATTCTCGCGAAGAATACCTGATGGAATAAGATGGAGGACGGTTTTTTCACCGTTGATTACGAGAGTATGGCCTGCGTTGTGACCACCCTGGTAGCGCACAACATATTTAGCCCGTTCAGTCAGAAGATCGACGATCTTCCCTTTACCTTCGTCACCCCATTGGGTGCCCAGTACGACGACGTTGTTACCCATTTTTCAAAATCACCGTTTGCTTAAAAATGGATTCTACCACCGCTTTTTCAGATATACAGCACTTTTTGCATGCGAAAATCCGCAAATTAGTCTACTTATTAATCAGCCAATCGTTTTCCTCAACATGTAGTAGACCACAACGCCCGCAACCACAAGACCTCCACCAAAACGACGCAAAATATTTTCGGGAAGTTGCGCCATTGCAGAGATCATTTTCTTCCATGCGCTGGGATAAAGCATCGGACCCAGCCCTTCCAGCACCAAAACCAGCGCGAGCGCCAGCAAAATTGTTGAATTCATCCATCGCCCTTATATAAAAAGAAAACCACCGCATCCCTGGGGATGCCGGTGGTTTTGCTGCTTTAAACCGCTGGAACGCGATTAGCGTGTCGCGGAACTCGGTGTCTTCATGTAGCGGAAGAAATCGCTGTCCGGACTCATGACCATCACGTCCTGGTTGCCTTCGAAGCTCTTCTCGTAAGCACGCAGGCTACGGATGAAGGCGTAGAAGTCTGGATCCTGACTAAACGCATCGGCAAACAGCTTAGCGGCTTCTGCATCGCCTTCACCGCGCATGATACGGCCCTGACGCTCAGATTCTGCCAGCGTTTTAGTGACTTCATAGTCCGCCGTTGCACGCAGTTTTTCCGCCTCTTCCTGGCCTTGTGAACGATGGCGACGCGCTACCGCTTCACGCTCAGCGCGCATACGGTTGTAGATAGCCTCGGACACTTCAGCAGGCAGGTTGATTTGCTTAATACGCACGTCAACCACTTCGATGCCCAATGCCGCCATACTGTTCGGGTTGATGACCGGTACTTTACCGTTCGTTTCAGCCTGAACACGTTCAGCCGCTTCGGCAATCGCGCTATCTGCTGCCGGAGTCGCCACTTCATCTTCCGTGCCAGCAGAACCGGAGTTCAGCGCGTCACGAACTTCCAGGGTCAGACGACCGCGGGAATCGGTAACGATGTCCTTCACGTCCAGACGACCAATTTCAGAACGCAGACGGTCAGAGAACTTACGTTTCAGCAGGACTTCCGCCTGAGAAACATCGCCACCGCCCGTTGCCAGGTAGTAACGGCTAAAGTCACTGATGCGCCACTTGATGTAGGAGTCAACAATCAGGTCTTTCTTCTCTTTGGTAACAAAGCGATCGGCCTGGTTGTCCATGGTCTGAATACGCGCATCGAGCATCTTCACAGATTCAATAAACGGAATCTTGAAGTGCAGGCCTGGTGCAACGACCAGCGGCTTGTTTTCATCGTCACGCAGAACTTTACCAAAGCGCAGAGTAATGCCGCGCTCGCCTTCTTTGACCACAAAGACAGACATGAACAGAACTACCAGAACGATGATGATAATCGCAATAACTGACTTACGCATCGTTATTCCCCCTGACGCTGGTAGTCGTTACGCTGCGCATTCGCGCGGCGTTGGTCCATAATATCGCCCTGACTGGTGGACGATGTATTGCTTGCTCCAGTGCTGGAAGTCGTTGCTGGCGGCAGACGCAACAGGTTTGAACTGCTGTCAGTCTTTGCTGCTGGCGCACTACCACCTTTCAGCATTTGATCCAGCGGCAGAACCATCAGATTGCTGCCTTTATCGTTAACCAGGACTTTGCGGGTATTGCTCAGCACTTTTTCCATGGTTTCGATATACAGACGCTCGCGGGTAATTTGCGGTGCGGCTTTATATTCCGGCAGAATTTTTGCGAAGCGAGCCACTTCACCCTGTGCTTCCAGGATGGTCTGAGTCTTATACGCACGCGCTTCTTCCAGAATACGCTGAGCCTGACCGTTTGCACGCGGCTGAACTTCGTTGGTGTACGCTTCTGCTTCACGAATGTACTGCTGTTCGTTTTCACGTGCTGCGATAGCATCGTCAAACGCGGCTTTTACTTCTTCCGGCGGACGTGCTGCCTGGAAGTTGACGTCCAGCAAGGTGATACCCATGTTGTACGGACGGATTGTTTCTTCCAGTTCCCGCTGGGTATCGCTACGAATAACGGTACGCCCTTCGGTCAGGATACGGTCCATGGTGTATTTACCGATAACCCCACGCAGGGCGCTGTCAGTTGCCTGACGCAGACTGTCATCCGCACTGGTTACGCTAAACAGGTAACGCTGCGGATCGGTCACGCGGTACTGTACGTTCATTTCGACGCGCACGACGTTTTCGTCAGAGGTCAGCATAACGCCGGATGCGGCAAGTTCACGCACGGCTTCAACGTTGACCGGTGTCACCTCATCGATAAAGGTCGGTTTCCAGTTCAGACCCGGTTCAACCAAATGGCTGAATTTACCGAAGCGTGTCACCACGCCACGTTCCGCTTCTTTAATGGTATAGAAACCGCTAGCCGCCCAGATAATGACGATGGCGGCCGCTGCGATAGTAAAGACTCGCCCGCCCAGTTGCGGACGCGGGCCTTGCGATGAACTACCGCCGCCAGAACCAGTACCTTTACCGCCACCCAGACCACCGAGCTTTTTACTCAGTTTGCGGAAGATATCGTCCAGATCGGGAGGTCCCTGCTCGCGACCACCTTTGTTTCCATTTCCCTCAGGGTTGCCGCCAGGTTTGCTGCTTCCCCAGGGGTCGCGGTCTTGTCCGTTATTACCGGGCTGATTCCACGCCATTTTTGTGCTCCATATTTGTTATGCGATGCTATACCTGCGTCTTTTGCGCTGCCGATGCGTTGGCTGCGTCCCTCAACTCCAGTCACATAGTTGACTATGCTCCTGGAGATTTCAGGACTTGCCGCCTTCCTGCCGCACAAAATCCACAAGGTATAGAGGCGAAAAAATCTTCAGGCCATATCCGTCAGATCAGACAACATAGTCTTCCAGTGCCGGTTCTTGTTTACAGAGGCGACGCCAGTCTACGATCGGCATACGAACCTGCAGACCTACGCTGCCGTCTTCCTCCATCCACTCTTTTTCTATTGCCTGAAGTTGATAAAACCGGCTTCTCAAACGCCCTTCCTGCGGCGGCAAACGCAACGTATGCTGCGCCACCTCACCGGAAAGTCGCTCAGTCAAAGCCTGAAAAAGTTGTGGTATACCAATCCCCGTTTGCGCTGATACCCAAACGCGAATGGGTTTATTCTCTTCATCTCTATCGATACGCGGCTCAAAGTCATCCAACATATCGATTTTATTCATCACCAGCAGGGTCGGGATCTCATGTGCATCGATCTCTTCGAGCACCGTGTCGACGGCCTCGATGTTTTCCTGCACACGAAAATCTGCAGCATCAATAACGTGCAGCAGCAATGTCGCCTGACGTGTTTCCTGCAAGGTGGCTTTAAATGCCGCCACCAGGTCGTGCGGCAAATGGCGGATAAACCCTACGGTATCCGCCAGCACGGTCTCACCCACGTCCGCCACGTCTATGCGGCGCAGCGTTGGGTCCAGGGTCGCAAACAGCTGGTCCGCTGCATAAACCCGGGCTTCGGTGATCTGGTTGAACAGGGTGGATTTTCCGGCGTTGGTATATCCCACCAGTGATACGGTTGGGACATCCGCTTTCTTGCGCGACTGCCGCCCCTGCTCACGTTGCTTTTCAACTTTTTCCAGGCGCGACTGTATTTGCAAAATGCGATTACGCAGCAAACGACGGTCGGTTTCGAGCTGGGTTTCACCCGGACCACGCAAACCAATCCCGCCCTTTTGCCTTTCAAGGTGGGTCCAGCCACGGACCAGACGCGTAGCCATATGGCGCAACTGCGCCAGCTCAACCTGCAACTTACCCTCATGGGTGCGTGCACGCTGGGCAAAAATATCTAAAATAAGACCGGTCCTGTCGATTACAAGACACTGGCACAACTGTTCCAGGTTACGTTCCTGGGCGGGGCTCAGAGCATGATCAAAAATCACCACCGCAGCGCCAGTCGCTTTTACGGCTTCGGCAATTTCGATTGCCTTACCTTCACCAACAAAATACTTCGGGTGCGGTGCTTTACGGCTCCCGGTAATCACCTGCATTGCTTCGACACCGGCGGAAGAAACCAGAGATTCAAACTCCTGGAGGTCTTCCATATCTTTGTCTTGCGAAAAATAGATGTGTACCAGTACCGCCTGCTCACCGGCATCATAACGGTCAAACAAGCGTCAACCCCTTAATATAAATCAACGGGGAACGCAGGATCGCTGGCTCCCCGTATGTAAAACAGCTAATAACCTTATTCGGTTTCTTCGCTGTCCTGTTGCGCAGATGAACCTTGCGCGTTGCTACCGTGATGGTAGTTGCTGCCAGCGCCGCCGGTGGCATTATTGCTGTGATGAGAAACCGGACGAGACGGGACAACAGTAGAAATCGCGTGCTTATAAACCATCTGGCTGACCGTGTTTTTCAACAGGATCACGAACTGATCAAAAGACTCGATTTGACCTTGCAGCTTAATACCATTCACCAAATAAATAGAAACTGGAACACGTTCCCGACGCAGTGCGTTCAGGAACGGATCTTGTAAAGATTGCCCCTTAGCCATTCTCTCTTTTCCTTATATGCTTATTTGTACTTTGAACCTTTCGATTCTGAAAAATTGCGCACGATACGTTTCAATTGTACACATTCAGTTCGCGATAGCACCAACAACCTGTAATACTTCGTTTCGCGCCTGGTCAGGCTTTTCACTGTCAAGCCAGTGCACCCCTTCCCAACCACGCAACCAGGTTACCTGTCGCTTCGCCAACTGCCTCGTGGCGCAAACACCTCTATAAACCATTTCATCGTATGAAATTTCACCTTCAATGTATGACCACATCTGGCGATACCCTACACAACGAATGGAAGGCAAATCCGTATGCAAATCTCCACGGGCAAAAAGCGCCCGGACTTCTGCTTCAAAACCTGAAGCTAACATCTGATGAAAACGCTGCTCAATTCGCTGATGGAGCAGTTCACGGCTCGCCGGGGCGATTGCAAACTGATGCACCTGATACGGCAAAGCATCTCCTGACGTTTGCGTCAGCTCCGTTAAAGTTTTACCCGAAATGAAAAAAACTTCCAGTGCCCGGGAAAGTCTTTGCGGATCATTTGGATGAATACGCGCCGCAGCCACCGGATCGATGTCCTGAAGCTGTCGGTGTAACGCGTCCCAACCCTGCTCTGCCGCCTGCTGCTCAATTCTGGCCCTGACTTCCGGGTCCGCCGACGGTAACGGCGACAGCCCTTCAAGCAAGGCTTTGAAATATAACATTGTGCCGCCCACCAGCAACGGGATACGCCCCGCGGCGGTGATGTCGGCCATCTCGGCTAACGCATCGCGACGAAAATCCGCAGCGGAGTACGCTTGCGACGGATCGCGAATATCCAGTAATCGGTGCGGCGCGGCCTGTAATTCATCTGCATCGGGCTTGGCTGTACCGATATCCATCCCCTTGTAAATAAGGGCGGAATCAACGCTTATCAACTCTATGGGCAAAACTTTACGCAATTCAATTGCGAGTGCCGTTTTACCGGAGGCCGTTGGCCCCATCAAAAAAATCGCCTTTGGCAGGCTCGCCTTACGGGTATCACTCATGTTTCAGGGCATTCATTACCGAATGTAAATCAACAGGTTGTAACAGACCACCCGGCGGTGCCTTCACGAGTTGTGGGCAGAGCCGCTCAACATCCGCTAACAGCGTAATCGCCTGTGCCATACTCCACTGTGGATGCTCGCTAATCAGGTTACGTGCGATCCACTGCGCAATATTGCCCGGCTCGAATACGGATTGCTGCGCCAGGTAGCCTATCAGTTCAGGAATCAAGATTTGTAAATTTTGTTGGCGTAAGGGTAAAGGCACCGCCCGGATGGTCACATGCTGCGCATCCAGTTGAAATTCAATGCCCAGCTCAGCCAGTTGGCTCTGTCCTTTTTGCAGCGCCGCTTTTTCATCGGCGTTGACTTTTAACCGTAAAGGGATCAGCAACGGCTGGGCGCAAACGGTCCCCTGGTCCGGCGTTAATTGCGCCTGACGCAGCCAACGCTCAGCCACCGGTAATGCCAGCAACCGAATATGGCCATCGCACTCGAGTAACGCACAGTCTGCACCGACAATCGTTAGCACCCGGCCAAAGCCCTGACTGCTGCCACTCAGAGGTGCCGATGATGTTTCAGAGACCGGCGTTTTACGCGTTGGAGCCGGCGTCTGCATCAGTTTCTGATAAATTTCGCCCTGCTGCTTTTGATATCCGGGTTGGGCATGAGGCCAACTGGCCCCCGCCTGACGGCCTGCGCCACTACTGCCGTTTCCAGCGCCAGCGGATGCTGAGTACCGCGGTGTTGCAGGTTCACGCGCGGGGGCCGGCTCGGCAAAATGGTTACGTCCGGCAGCAACACGGTTTTCCGGGATGTGCCTTGGAGCAGGTTCGTCCTCATCAGCCAACGGCAGCGGCGTTTCAAGCTGCTGTTGCAGGACGCTCAACACGCCCTGGTAAATAAAATCGTGCACCAGGCGGGATTGATGGAAACGGACCTCATGTTTAGCTGGGTGTACGTTGACATCCACTTGATGCGGATCGATTTCCAGATACAGCACAAAAGCGGGTTGTTGATCGGCTCCCAGCTTATCTTCACAGGCCTGGCGGATAGCGTGGTTGATCAGCCGATCTCGCATCATCCGACCATTCACATAACAGTACTGGATTTCTGCCAGTGCTGCCGTTGTGTGGTTAGGATCGGCCACCCAGCCGCGCAGCGTCAAATCACCATGCTGCCATTCAATCGCCAGCGCATGCTCCAGAAACGGCGTGCCGCAAATCGCGCCCAGCCGGCGCTCTTTCTGCCCATCCACGGCCACTGCCCGGTACTGACGCACCACTTTGCCGTTGTGAGACAAATTAATCGTCACATCAAAACGCGCCAGCGCAATGCGGCGAATAATCTCGTCGATATGATTAAATTCAGTTTTCTCGGTGCGCATAAATTTGCGCCGCGCCGGGGTGTTGTAGAACAGATCTAACACCTCCAGTGTGGTTCCCACTGGATGCGCAGCAGGTTTTACCGTCACATCCATGTCGCGCCCTTCAGCATAGGCTTGCCAGGCCTCAGGCTGCTCTTGTGTGCGCGATGTCAGGGTTAAACGAGACACGGAGCTGATACTTGCCAGCGCTTCGCCACGAAATCCGAGGCTCACGATGGCCTCAAGATCGTCAAGCGAGGCTATTTTACTGGTGGCATGACGCGCCAGCGCCAGCGCCAGCTCGTCTTTTTTAATCCCGCAGCCGTTGTCACGAATACGGATAAGCTTCGCGCCGCCGCGCTCAATATCGATATCAATGCGCGTCGCACCGGCATCGATGCTGTTTTCCACCAGCTCTTTCACCACTGACGCAGGCCGTTCTACCACCTCGCCTGCGGCAATCTGGTTCGCCAGCTGTGGCGGTAGAACCTGAATCGGCATGGCTAATCCTTAATTTGTTAACGTGTTACCCGGCGATATGGCGCTGGCGGTTTGCGCCGGCGCGCCCTGCGGTCCGGTTTGCATCGGGTGCGCCTGGAAATAGTTACGCAATCCTTTGTATATCGCCTCAGCCAGTTGCTGCTGGTAATCATCGCTCGCCAACAGACGTTCTTCGCTGTTGTTACTGATAAAGCCGGTTTCAACCAGCACAGACGGGATATCAGGAGAACGCAGTACGCCAAGACTGGCGTGTTCCGGACGGCGCTTATGCATCGAACCAATACGTTCTAACTGGCCGATCATGCTGGTCGCCACATCATACCCGACGCGCTGCGAATGACCGAACTGCAGATCCAGTACGGCCTGGCTGAGATAAGGATCGGACTGGCTGTTTGCCAGCACATCGCCCGCGCCGCCCAACAGCTCCGATTGTTTTTCGTGCTGTTCCAGCCAGCCGGCCATCTCACTGTTCGCCCGACGGTTCGACAGCACCCAAACGGAAGCACCTGTGGCATCACGGTTTGGCGCGGCATCCGCGTGAATAGAAACCAGGAAATTGGCATTTTGTTTACGTGCGACGTCTGAACGCCCCATCACCGAGATAAAGTAATCGCCATCACGGGTGAGTACGCCTTTAAACATTGGGTCATCATTGAGCAAGCTGCGCAGTTTACGCGCCACGGCAATCGTGACGTTTTTCTCACGCGTGCCTCCAGGGCCAATCGCCCCCGGATCCTGCCCGCCGTGTCCGGCATCAATGGCAATAACCACTTTTTCACCGCTGCCGGTGCTGGCGCGCGCCGCAGGTCGTGTGGAGGTATTACTGTTGGTCACCATCGTGGTGCGATCGTTCTCTGCTTTAAACGGGTTACGCGCAGGCTCGGCAGGACGAGGGGCGACAACCGGCGTTTCAACACGCTTAACAACCACTGGAGGTGGAGGCGGTGGCGGTGGCGCATCAGCTTTGATGGTAAACACAACTGTATAATTGCCGCCGTTCTGTCGTTTAACGGCTTCGGCCTTGCCGTTCTCGGTTAAATCCACCACCAGACGCAAGGACTGCGCATCTTTTGGCGTGCCGGAGCGGATAGATTTCACCAGATTATTGCCGCTAAACAGCAGCGGTAATCCCTGAATCACTCCGGTTTGTTTTATATCCAGCGCGACGGTGCGTTTCCCGTCCTGGCTCACGGCGTATTCAGGCTCGCCAATAAAGCTCAGCGTAATCCGCGCCTGTTGATTGCCATTGGAAACCTGAAGATCGGAGAGGCTGGCGGCCCCTGCCTGCGCGCACAGCAGGACCAGGGTTGCCATCAGCCAGTTTCTGATGCGATAAATCATCCCGCCACCCTTAAGGTTATTCGGCTAAACGCGCCAGCAATAATTCACCCGATGAGGAAACTGCGCTTACGCGCGCCTCCCGACCTTGCGCCTGATATTCAATGTGTATTTCGACGTCCGGGTCTGGCAGTACACCTTTACCTTGTTGCGGCCATTCCACCAGGCAGATGGCATCATTGGCAAAATAATCGCGGATCCCCATAAATTCCAGCTCCTCCGGGTCCGCAAGTCGGTATAAATCGAAGTGATAAACCATCAAGTTATCGAGTGAATAGGGTTCAACCAGCGTGTAGGTGGGGCTTTTTACATTACCTTTATGACCTAACGCTTGCAGAAATCCCCGGCTGAAAGTGGTTTTACCCGCCCCCAGGTCGCCGTACAAATATATAACCGTCGCGCCGTCACAGGCTTTGGCTACCCGCAGTCCCAGGTCTAAAGTTGCCTGCTCATCAGGTAGTGGAATTACTCGATTCATCATGATAAACGTCAATCACATCAGGGTTAACAATACGCTGTAGCGTGGTAAAGAGATCTGTCGCCAGCATGCCGCGCGTACCAAAACGCGCCGCCAGCACATCCGCCGCCGCTCCGTGCGCAACACATCCCGCACATGCTGCATCATACGGGGTAAGCTTCTGTCCGAGCAATGCGCCAATAATACCGGAAAGCACATCTCCCATTCCGCCGCTGGCCATCCCTGCATTGCCGGTATCAATAATACCTAACTCAGCCTGTTCAGCAGCAACAACCGTACCCGCGCCTTTCAGCACTACCACGCCTCCGTACCGTTTTACCAGACGTTGCGCACAAAGTAAGCGATCGTCTTCAATTTCTGCAATGGAACAGCCCAGCAGTCGCGCGGCTTCACCTGGATGCGGCGTGATCACGCGATTGTGACGTTTATCGGGGTTGATTGCCAGCAGGTTCAGCGCATCCGCATCCCAGAGCATCGGTTTGCGAAAATTCTCCACTTTTTGCAGCGCTTTTTTGCCCCACTCCTGCTGACCAAGACCAGGTCCTATCACCACAACATCCGCCCATGCCAGGCTCTCTTCCAGAGTCTGCGGCGTCAGCGCATCGACCATCAGTTCTGGTCTGGCAGTCAAAACAGGCGCAATGTTCTCACTGCGCGTCAATACTTTGACCAGCCCGGCTCCCGCACGCAACGCCGCTTCACCGGCCATACGTATTGCACCTGCCGTGCCGTGGTCGCCACCGATAATCACCAGCCGACCGTGGGAGCCTTTGTGTGAGGTGGGCAGACGCGGCGTTAGCCAGTGCGCAAGCTGTTGAGCATCAAAACGTTGCAGCGGCGCGTTCTGCCCCGCCAGCCAGTCGTCCAGCCCAAGAGCATTAACATGCAGACGTCCGGTGACATCGCGTGCTTTACCGGTGAGCAGACCTGGCTTGAGCGCAATAAAGGTAACGGTATGCGCAGCGTTGATGACTGCCCCCGGCGTCGCCCCCGTCTGCGCCAGCAGGCCGGAGGGAATGTCGATTGCAATTGTAGGGGCTGGGTGGCTATTGGCACGTTCGATCAACGCCGGGAGAGGTTCACGCGGCGCGTTTTTTAAGCCAGTACCTGACAGCGCGTCGATAATGACGTCCACGCTGTCTGGCCAGTTAATATCAGCAGCATGAATAACGCCACCGGCGTTAAGCCAAGCGTCGTGCGCCTGCTGCGCTTCCTCGGGGAGCGGTTTATCACCCTCGTGCGCCAGCAACGTAACATTAAAACCCTGCGCTTTGGCAAGTCTTGCCACCACGTAACCATCACCGCCGTTGTTGCCGTGACCACATAGCACCAGCCAGTGTTGGGCGTTCGGATAGGCCTCGCGGGTGACCTGAAACGCCGCATCTCCCGCCCGCTGCATCAGCTCATACAACGTCAGCCCTAAACTGTCTGCCGCCTCTCGCTCCATACGCCTGATGTCATCGGCGTGCCAGATGGAGTGTGGTATACTTGCGGGGTTTTTCTTCATTGTATGGTCCGTCATGTCAGAGCCCCTCGATCTCAATCAGTTAGCGCAAAATATTAAGCAGTGGGGGCTGGAGCTTGGCTTTCAGCAAGTCGGTATTGCCGATACCGACCTCAGCGAAGCAGAGCCCAAACTGCAGGCCTGGCTGGATAAACAATACCACGGCGAGATGGACTGGATGGCCCGTCACGGCATGATGCGCGCCCGCCCCCACGAATTATTGCCCGGTACGCTACGTGTCATCAGCGTAAGTATGAACTATCTTCCTGCCAAAGCGGCCTTTGCCAGCACGTTGAAGAACCCTTCTCTGGGTTACGTCAGCCGTTACGCGCTTGGCCGCGACTACCATAAGCTGCTACGTAACCGCTTAAAAAAGCTGGGAGAGATGATTCAACAGCACTGCGCTTCGCTGAATTTTAGACCTTTTGTCGATTCTGCGCCCATTCTTGAGCGTCCTTTGGCTGAAAAAGCCGGGCTTGGCTGGACAGGTAAGCACTCACTAATCCTCAATCGCGAAGCCGGTTCATTTTTCTTCCTCGGGGAATTACTGATCGATTTACCCTTACCGGTCGACCAACCAGCAGAAGAAGGATGCGGGAAATGCGTCGCCTGCATGACCATCTGTCCCACCGGGGCCATCGTTGAACCCTACACCGTAGATGCGCGCCGCTGTATCTCTTATCTCACTATCGAACTGGAAGGCCCGATCCCGGAAGAGTTTCGTCCATTGTTGGGGAATCGAATTTACGGCTGCGATGATTGCCAGCTCATTTGCCCGTGGAACCGCTATTCACAGTTGACGACAGAGGATGACTTCAACCCGCGCAAGCAGCTTCATGCTCCGGAGTTAATAGAGCTGTTTAGCTGGAGCGAAGCGTGGTTTTTAAAAGTCACGGAGGGGTCTGCCATTCGTCGTATTGGCCACCTGCGCTGGCTGCGAAATATCGCCGTTGCGTTGGGTAATGCCCCCTGGGATAACGCAGTTATTCACGCGCTGGAAAGTCGCAGAGGTGAGCACCCACTTCTCGACGAACATATAGACTGGGCGGTTGCTCAGCAAATCGAGAAGCGAAATGCCTGCGTAGTTGAGGTGCAGCTACCGAAGAAACAACGTTTGGTCAGGGTCATTGAGAAGGGTCTGCCGCGCGACGCTTAAGTCATCCACAGCTTGTGTATAAAAATAAAAACACATTGATATTCAAGAGGGAAAAAATCGTCAAGTGATCGCACTAACAATTTGAAATGATAATTAAACCAATAATTTCAAATAGTTAAAATGATACTATTTACCCGGCGAAGTTTTTTGCATTCCAGGAATAATACCCGAACCTGTGGATAAGTCTGTTTACAAGAGTATGTCAATGACGAAACAAAACGTCCCCAACGCGATTATTCGTTGTGGATATTTTTATTGGGGTAAGAATTTGGAGCGGGAAACGAGACTCGAACTCGCGACCCCGACCTTGGCAAGGTCGTGCTCTACCAACTGAGCTATTCCCGCATAATCTTCGTCTTTCGAACCGCTACTGCGTTGGCTGCCTTCATTCGCCTGAGTCACTTACTTCAGTAAGCTCCTAAGGACTCATTCGGTTGCCGCCTTGTCGCAATTCGAAATCCTGCGATTGGTGGTCTGTGCTTATAAGCACTTTCAAATTTTGGAGCGGGAAACGAGACTCGAACTCGCGACCCCGACCTTGGCAAGGTCGTGCTCTACCAACTGAGCTATTCCCGCTTGGGTGTGTCTTTGCTTTACAAGCATTTCAAATTTTGGAGCGGGAAACGAGACTCGAACTCGCGACCCCGACCTTGGCAAGGTCGTGCTCTACCAACTGAGCTATTCCCGCAAATTTGTTGCTGTCGTAATTCGCATTTCTGCGTCGTTACGGGAGGCGCATTATACGAGAAATCCGTTTAGCTGCAACCCCCTTGAATACGTTTTTTTCGAAAATTCGTTCAAGTGATTACTTTGCAATCAAGCTGAACAATTTAGCGTCAAAAAGCCGGTGACGCAAGCCACCGGAGAACAAAATCAAAGCTTAATAAAATGTTCGCGATAGTAAGCAAGCTCAGCAACAGATTCACGAATGTCGTCCATCGCCTGATGCGTTCCCTGCTTGGTGAAGCCAGCCAGGATCTCCGGCTTCCAACGACGCGCCAGTTCTTTGAGCGTACTAACGTCAAGATAGCGATAATGGAAATACGCCTCCAGCTCCGGCATGTATTTAAACAGGAAACGACGATCCTGGCCGATGCTGTTGCCACAGATAGGTGATTTCCCTTCCGGAACCCACTCTTTCAAAAAAGCCAGCGTGGCCAGTTCTGCTTCACGATCGCCCATGGTGCTCGCCTTCACGCGTTCCACCAGCCCGCTACCGGTGTGCGTACGTACGTTCCAGTCATCCATTAATGCCAGTTGTTCGTCGGACTGGTGCACCGCAATTGTCGGTCCTTCTGCCAGAATATTCAGATTGGCATCCGTAACCAGCGTGGCGATCTCAATAATGCGATCGCGCTCGGGATCCAGACCTGTCATCTCCAGATCGATCCAAATCAGGTTGTTTTCATTGGCACTCATGCTATTTTCCACCCTTCAGCGTCACATTCAGTGTGACTACATTGATCTAAAATTGTGTGTATCATAAATGTTTTGCCCATCATGGGCGACCAGGAGCCAGTCCGATTGAGTAAGAATAAACTCTCCAAAGGCCAACAGCGCCGTGTGAACGCCAATCACCAGCGTCGTCTTAAAACGTCCACGGAGAAGCCCGACTACGACGACAACCTGTTTGGCGAAACCGCTGAAGGCATCGTTATCAGCCGTTTTGGCATGCATGCCGACGTAGAGTCTGCTGACGGTGAAATTCACCGATGCAACATCCGCCGTACAATTCGCTCGCTGGTTACTGGCGATCGCGTAGTCTGGCGCCCGGGTAAAGCGGCGGCTGAAGGCGTGAATGTCAAAGGTATCGTTGAAGCGGTACACGATCGTACCTCGGTACTGACACGTCCCGACTTTTACGACGGGGTAAAACCTATTGCCGCCAACATCGACCAGATCGTTATTGTCTCAGCCATCTTACCCGAGCTGTCACTCAATATTATCGACCGATATCTGGTAGCCTGCGAAACGCTACATGTTGAACCAATTATCGTACTGAATAAGATCGATCTGCTGGATGATGAAGGCATGGCCTTCGTTAACGAACAGATGGATATCTATCGCGACATTGGCTATCGGGTGTTGATGGTATCCAGCCGCACTAAAGACGGCCTGAAACCGCTTGAAGAAGCATTAACCGATCGCATCAGCATTTTTGCCGGTCAGTCGGGCGTAGGTAAATCCAGCCTGCTCAATAATCTTCTCGGCCTGCAGGAAGAGATCCTGACCAACGATGTCTCCGACAACTCCGGTCTTGGACAGCACACTACCACGGCCTCTCGCCTGTATCACTTCCCGCACGGCGGCGACGTTATCGACTCCCCTGGCGTACGTGAGTTCGGACTGTGGCATCTGGAGCCGGAACAAATCACGCATGGCTTTGTCGAATTTCATGACTACCTGGGCCATTGCAAATACCGCGACTGCAAGCATGATACCGATCCAGGCTGCGCTATCCGTGAGGCTGTAGAAAAAGGGGCCATAGCCGAAACCCGGTTTGAAAATTATCACCGCATCCTGGAAAGCATGGCGCAGGTAAAAACGCGTAAAAACTTTTCTGATACAGACAACTGACAACTAAGCTAAGCATCGCTAGAATCGTCCCCCTTTTTTCAGGATCCGGCCCACATGCCGGATCGGGAACAAATTATGGCCTGGAGGCTACCTTGTTAAACTCATTTAAGCTTTCGCTACAATACATTCTGCCGAAACTATGGCTCACTCGCCTGGCGGGTTGGGGTGCGAGCAAACGAGCGGGATGGCTGACCAAATTGGTTATCGATCTGTTCGTGAAATATTACAAGGTCGATATGAAAGAGGCGCAAAAGCCGGACACAGCCAGCTATCGCACCTTTAACGACTTCTTTGTTCGCCCGCTGCGCGACGATGCTCGCCCGATTAATACAGATCCAAACGTACTGGTCATGCCCGCTGACGGCGTGATCAACCAGTTAGGCAACATCGAAGAAGACAAATTGCTGCAGGCTAAAGGGCACAGCTATACCCTTGAAGCGCTGCTGGCTGGCAACTATCAGATGGCGGACAAATTCCGCAACGGTACGTTTGTAACCACTTACTTGTCTCCACGCGATTACCACCGTGTACACATGCCGTGTAACGGTATCCTGCGTGAAATGATGTATGTGCCGGGCGATCTCTTCTCTGTAAACATACTGACTGCGCAAAACGTACCGAACCTGTTTGCCCGCAACGAACGCGTAATCTGTTTGTTTGATACCGAATTTGGTCCGATGGTGCAGATTCTGGTCGGCGCGACTATCGTCGGCAGCATTGAAACCACATGGGCTGGCACCATTACCCCACCGCGTGAGGGCGTCATCAAGCGCTGGACCTGGCCGGAAGGCGAAAGCGAAGGGTCGGTGGCGCTGTTGAAAGGTCAGGAAATGGGCCGCTTTAAGCTCGGTTCCACCGTCATCAACCTGTTCGCACCTGGCAAAGTTAACCTGGTTGAGCAGTTGCAGGATCTTTCCGTGACCAAAATCGGCCAACCAATGGCCATCTCGACCGAGACTTTCGTGACGCCAGAGACAGAACCGGCCCCGCTGGCGAAAGAAGAGATCGAAGCAGAACACGACGCCAGCCCGCTGGTTGACGACAAAAAAGACGAAAGTTAAACATAGGAATCGCTGCTGTGCGCCTGATTATCACTTTTCTGATGGCCTGGTGCCTCAGCCTGGGGGCGTACGCTGCGACGGCCCCCGATGCCAAACAACTCACACAGGAACTGGAGCAGGCAAAAGCGGCAAAACCCGCTCAGCCAGAAACCGTCGAGGCGCTCCAGTCCGCGCTGAATGCCCTTGAGGAGCGGAAAGGCTCTCTCGAGCGCGCACAGCAATATCAGCAGGTTATTGATAACTTCCCCAAGCTGTCCGCAACGTTACGCGCACAGCTTAGTAACCTGCGCGATGAACCGCGCAATGCGCCAACCGGACTCACTACCGATGCATTAAACCAGGAGATCCTCCAGGTTAGCAGCCAACTGCTGGAAAAGAGTCGTCAGGCCCAGCAGGAGCAGGATCGCGCCCGGGAAATCGCCGACTCGTTAAGCCAGCTTCCTCAACAGCAAACCGATGCCCGCCGCCAGCTCAATGAGCTTGAGCGGCGCATTGGTACCTCCAATGGCAATTCCGCGCAGAATCAGGCGATGCAAGCTGAATCCGCCAAACTTAAAGCCCTGGTCGATGAACTGGAGCTGGCACAGCTTTCCGCCAATAACCGTCAGGAACTGGCGCGTATGCGCTCCGAACTGGCGGAAAAGCAGAGTCAACAACTCGACACTTACCTGCAGGCTTTGCGCAATCAACTCAACAGTCAGCGCCAGCGTGAAGCAGAGCGAGCGCTGGAAAGTACCGAACTGCTGGCGGAAAACAGCGCGGGACTGCCGGAAGGTATTGTCGATCAGTTCAAGGTTAACCGCGAGCTGTCTCAGGCTTTGAACCAGCAGGCGCAACGTATGGACCTGGTCGCCTCGCAGCAGCGTCAGGCTGCCAGCCAAACGCTGCAGGTCCGCCAGGCCTTGAATACGCTGCGAGAGCAGTCTCAGTGGCTTGGGGTTTCAAATATGCTGGGAGAAGCGCTGCGCGCGCAGGTATCCCGTCTGCCGGAAATGCCGAAGCCCCAGCAGTTGGATACCGAAATGGCGCAGCTTCGCGTGCACCGTATGCGCTATGAGGATCTCCTCAACAAACAGCCGCAGCTGCGTCAGATTCATCAGGCCGATGGGCAACCGCTGACCGCTGAACAGAGCAGTATTCTCAACGCCCAGCTACGCACCCAGCGCGAGCTGCTGAACTCATTGTTACAGGGCGGCGATACGCTGATCCTTGAGCTGACCAAGCTCAAAGTCTCCAACAGCCAACTGGAAGATGCGCTAAAAGAGGTCAACGAAGCAACGCACCGCTATCTGTTCTGGACGTCAGACGTCAGTCCCATTTCGCTCTCCTGGCCTGTCGACATCGTTCAGGATCTGCGGCGTTTGATCTCATTAGATACGTTTAATCAGTTGGGTAAAGCCAGCATCATGATGCTGACCAGCAAAGAAACACTATTGCCGCTGTTCGCGGCGTTGGTGCTGGTTGGCTTTAGCCTCTCTTCGCGCAAGCACTTCACCCGTTTCCTTGAACGCTCGTCCGCGCGAGTCGGGAAAGTCACCCAGGACCATTTCTGGCTGACAATACGCACGGTATTCTGGTCAATACTCGTCGCTTCTCCGTTGCCGGTGTTATGGGCAACGCTCGGTTACGGGCTGCAGGAAGCCTGGCCTTACCCGCTGGCTGTTGCTATCGGCGATGGCGTTACCGCCACGGTGCCTATGCTATGGGCGGTAATGATTTGCGCCACCTTTGCGCGTCCCAACGGTCTGTTCATTGCCCACTTTGGCTGGCCACGTAACCGCGTCGCGAAAGCCATGCACTACTACCTGATGAGCATCGGGCTGATTGTCCCGCTGATCATGGCGGTGATTATGTTTGATAATCTCAATGACCGAGAATTCTCCGCCTCACTGGGACGTCTGTGCTTTATTCTGATTTGCGGTGCGCTGGCGGTCGTGACCCTGAGCCTGAAACGCGCCGGGATACCGCTGTACCTCGATAAAGAGGGCAACAGCGATAACATGGTCAATAGTATGCTGTGGAATATGCTGATGGGCGCGCCGCTGATTGCCATTCTCGCTGCGGCAGTGGGTTATCTCGCCACATCGCAAGCCCTGCTGGCACGCCTGGAAACATCCGTGGCGATTTGGTTCTTATTGCTGGTGGTGTATCACGTCATCCGCCGCTGGATGCTAATTCAGCGCCGCCGCCTTGCGTTTGACCGCGCCAAACATCGACGCGCCGAAATGCTGGCGCAACGTGCGCGGGGCGAAGAGGAACCACCTCATTCCACCAGCCTTGAAGGTACGATCGATGTAGATGAAAGCGAAGTGGATCTGGATGCAATCAGCGCGCAATCGCTGCGCCTGGTACGTTCTATCCTGATGCTTATCGCCCTGCTCTCGGTCATTGTGCTATGGTCAGAAATTCATTCCGCTTTCGGCTTCCTGGAAAACATCTCGTTGTGGGATGTCACCTCCACGGTGCAGGGCGTGGAAAGCTTAGAACCGATAACGCTGGGCGCGGTGCTCATTGCTATTCTGGTGTTTATCATCACCACCCAGCTAGTGCGCAACCTACCCGCGTTGCTGGAGCTGGCGCTACTGCAACATCTGGATTTAACCCCCGGCACCGGTTACGCCATCACCACTATCACTAAGTATCTTCTGATGCTGATTGGCGGCCTGGTGGGTTTCTCGATGATCGGTATTGAGTGGTCCAAACTGCAATGGTTGGTGGCGGCTCTCGGTGTCGGTCTGGGCTTTGGTTTGCAGGAGATCTTCGCCAACTTTATTTCCGGCCTGATTATCCTGTTTGAAAAGCCAATCCGCATTGGCGACACGGTTACAATTCGCGATCTTACCGGTAGCGTGACGAAAATTAATACCCGTGCCACCACTATCAGCGACTGGGACCGCAAAGAGATCATCGTACCCAACAAAGCCTTTATCACCGAACAGTTTATCAACTGGTCGCTATCCGATTCGGTTACCCGTGTGGTGTTAACCATCCCGGCACCGTCGGAGGCTAACAGCGAGGAGGTTACGCAGATCCTGCTGACTGCCGCACATCGTTGCTCGCTGGTTATCGATAACCCGGCGCCAGAAGTCTTCCTGGTTGACCTGCAACAAGGAATTCAAATCTTCGAACTGCGTATTTATGCCGCTGAAATGGGGCATCGCATGCCGCTGCGCCATGAAATCCACCAACTGATTCTGGCAGGCTTCCGCGAGCACGGTATTGATATGCCGTTCCCACCGTTCCAGATGCGTCTGGAGAGCCTCGGCGGTAAGCAAACGGGGAGAACGTTAAGTTCTGCGGGCAGAGGCAGTCGCCCGGCGGGAAGTTTGTAATACCTGAGTAGCCCGGACGAGGGGCGCTAGCACCGACGCCGGGGAAATCCCGGCGTCACTACGTTAGGCCGGGCTACCAGACTATTGGATTACAGGCAGAACTGGTATCGCAGGAAGAAGCGCCATAGCCAAAAGCAAACCAATACCGTCACCGTCAGTAACTGCCAGAAACTACGCTGCTTCCTGTATGCAATGACATAGATATAGGGAATAAAAAGCGGGAGCGTGAAGATAATACCAGCATCACGGATATCATCACTTTCAACATAGGTCATCAGGTCACAAATATTATTAACCCCCAGCCCATCGATAAACCACTCTTTA
The DNA here is from genome assembly GCF_030334295.1 of Citrobacter sp. Cf088. NCBI lineage: Bacteria > Pseudomonadati > Pseudomonadota > Gammaproteobacteria > Enterobacterales > Enterobacteriaceae > Citrobacter > Citrobacter sp. Cf088. The sequence goes on along the minus strand of NZ_JAOWEE010000054.1, from coordinate 32,516 downwards.
TCCTGGGTAGAGAAAATAATAATCAGAACGAAACTTACTGTTCCCCAGATAACATTCAGCGATATGGCTTTCGAATTCATTCATCCTCCTCGCATAATTTCCATTATTGCTGTCTTTTTCTCAATAATTCGCCGCCCATACTCACTGTATTCACGCTGTTTAGTACCAACCGGAGCAGAAATAGAATCAGTAATGCTTTGAATTTCTCGTTGGGTACCACGATTATATCTTGAGCCAATAATAATAATTTGCTCATCGGTAAGATGAGCAGTATCTTTCCCAGGGTAACTTAACATAATAAGATCGCGCAAATGAAACGCGACAACCCGAATATTAAAGCGATTATCCAGCAGACAATTCGATAGCTGAAACTGCTCAAAAGAGGTCAACTTATCGGGCCTGATGCCCATCGTGCTAGCGGCCACACCCAGCTGTATTGCGATAGAACCAACTGAAGTAGCATTAGATAAGGCCTTATCCTCCCTTCGCGAGATAGTTTCCAGAATTTGTCTGACTTGTAATACACCCACTGACTTAAATCTTTCTGGCGTCCCCCCCACCTCTGCTGCAGCGACACCAGCCAACAACAATAGAGGGATTTGGGCTTCCTCAGCCGATTTTTTTAGCATATTTCTATGATAAACTAACCATGCTGTTTTATATATCCATAAATGTGCAGTCCCTGTATCAAAACGCCAATTTGTTGGAAGAGTTTTCCAACGAAGAAAATCCACACCATTCCAATGTGGAAAACCATAGCTGTCGACCTTACAGAAAATAACCGAATCACGCATGTCACTGTCCTTAGCTTAAAAGATAAGTAAACCACTGGATACTACATTAAGCGAGAAACAGAAAATATCAAAAACATTTAAAGCAATTGATTAAAGATATAATTAACAGTAAATAGCATTTATCTAAAAAATAATTACAACACTAATCTATCGTCCATAAATACCATATTATTTATGGACGATGTGTATGAGTAATAACGTCGCTAACACTCGCACCGGGAAATCCCGGCGTCACTGCGTTAGGCCGGGCTACAGTGTGGGTCTTGTAGGCCTGATAAGCGTAGCGCCATCAGGCAATTCGATACTGATTGCCGGATGGCGGCATTGCCTTATCCGGCCTACACGGCCCAATTTACTCTGTCACCAGAACCGGCTGACGGTCAACGCGGCGGCTGTAGTTCTGATAAATCGCCATCGCCAGCAGCGAGAAGAAGATCGGGCCGCCGGTCATCCACAAGGCACTGTTCCAGTCCCGGGCTTCAATTACTGGCTGGATGATGGTGAACACGTTGGCAAACGTCACCACCAGAACGACCACACCCGTTGCCAGCAGCGTCGCCGCTCGGGTTTTAAAGACAACAAACGGTCTTTCCAGACCCGGACGGGCTTTAAAGAACGGAAACGCCAGCGCCAGGAACAGATACGGCAGCGTCATGGATACGTTCGCCATCAGCGTCAGTTTGTTATAGAACGCTGAAGCCGTATCGCCACCAAATGAAACCAACAGGATAAACAGGCTCACCAGCAGGCACTGTAACCACATTGCCGTCGTCGGCATCCCTACGGCATTCAGTTTGGTCATCGGCGCGGGCCACAACGCTTTCGGCGTGCCCTGAATAATCGCTTTCAGCGGTGAGTAGCTGAGGGTGAAAAAAGCGCCGGTATAGGCAAGGAACATGGAAAGCCCGGTAATACGTGCAAACCATACGCCCATCACCATCGCGGTCTCAGGGGAAAGATGCAGCGCATTACCCAACGTCATCCCGAGGCTCTTCATCAGGATATAAGTAATATTGCCGAGGTTGACCGAGCTATTGCTTAATACCTGCTGCCAGTTGGTGCTAACGCCCCATAAAAAGATGGCCAGTGAATAACCAACAGAAATGACAATAGCGGCAAAAACAATGCCTTTAGCAAAGTTCTTTTCTGGTTTTTCTGTTTTATCAACCAGTCCCCCTACAGCTTCAATTCCGCCATAAGCAAAAATGGCAAACACAACAAATGACAACATTGCCAGCCCGGACTGATATCCGGGATTAGGTGAGGAGATGAAATTAATATCCTGTGCAAAGTGGCCACCAGTTAATAACAAAATAGCGACACTCACTAACAACAGAACTAAATTAAGACACATTACGGCAATTCCGCCTACTGCCGTAATACGCGCAATCTTATTAATACCCCGGGATGCCACGCAGGTCACCAGGATCATCCAGCCGACGGCGAGCAGCCCGACAACCTGCGTAGGCTCAAGCCCTGCAATACGCCAGTGCTGCGTCATGTCTGCGCCAAACAAGAAGGTTGAAAAAGGTACCCAGACTTTCGCCGCAGTACTTACCATCCATATCACATAAGAAGAAAACCACATAAACGTGCCGATAAAGGCATAGCGCGGTCCAACGCTATTATTCATCCACGAATAGATTCCACCCTCTTCTTTCCGATAGGCAGAACCCATTTCCGCCATCATTAAAGCAAATGGAATAAAGAATAATAATGCAGAAAATATATACCACGGTATTGCACTATACCCCATTAAATAGAATGCGGAGGGGCTATTAGCAAAACCGAAAACTGACGTAAATATCATGAGAATGAGACCTGGCAGGCTCATCTTTTTTATTGTTTGGGTCATTAAACCATCCCTTACTCTGGCAAGCGTTTAGCAAACGCCGCTCACCGGTTGGCACTGCTCTCTTTGCAGAGTTCAGCGATAAAAAAATCAACACAGAATTGATACCTAAACGATATCAAATATCCAGGTGTAAATTGTGGCTATTAGAGGGGGAAATGAAAAAATATGCTACAAAGTGGCGATTAAACCGCCACTTTGTATTGCGGAAGAGTAAGTTATGCGCGATCGACGGTAAATGCGATAACCTCGGCCAGGCTCTCTGCGCCCAGCGCCAGCATTACCAGACGGTCAACACCCAGCGCCACGCCTGAGCAATCCGGCATGCCTACTTTCAGCGCTTCCAGCAGGTTGGTATCGATAGGTTGCTGCGGCAGACCACGTGCGGCACGTTTGCGGTTATCCTGTTCAAACCGTTGCTGCTGCTCGCGCGCGTCGGTCAATTCATGGAAACCATTTGCCAGCTCAATACCTTTGTAATAAACCTCGAAACGTTCAGCCACGCGGTGATCTTCGGTACTGATTTGCGCCAGTGATGCCTGGCTAGCAGGGAAATGATACACAAACGTCGGTTTGTCTTTACCAATATGCGGCTCAACGCCCATCGTAAACAGCAGCTGCAGTAAGGTGTCCCGGTCTTCTTCGGTATCGGCGATATTGCTGAGATCCAATTTCGCCGCCACTTCCCGCAGTTGGGTTTTATCCGCAGACAGCGGGTCTATCTCCAGATGACGCTGGAAGGCTTGCTGGTAAGAGAGGCTTTCCGCAGGCGAACAGTCCAGCACCTGCTGAAGCAAATCGTCCACCTCATTCATCAGCCGATACATATCGTAGTGCGGACGATACCACTCAAGCATGGTGAATTCAGGGTTATGATGGCGCCCCATCTCTTCATTACGGAAGCTGCGGCACAGTTGATACACCGGGCCGCACCCTGCCACCAGCAGACGCTTCATATGGTATTCAGGGCTGGTCATTAAATAGAGATTCATCCCCTGGGAGTGTCCAGGGCCAACGAAACGCGTTTCGAACGGGAACAGATGGATGTCCGTTACCGTTGCCTGACTCATACAAGGGGTCTCAACCTCAAGCACGCCACGATCGGCAAAAAAGCGGCGAATCTCCGCTATAATTGCTGCACGTTTTAACAGATTGGGGATGGACGCGCTCGGCTGCCAGGTTGCCGTTTCGCTCATGGTTGTTTCTCCGATTTAAGACAAGGGCACGAAGTCTACTCGTATCGCGCTAACGAGACAAATTTCAGGCAGCAGTAATCAGCACTGGCAATTGGATAAAAAAAGCGACATAGGGTGGTTTAGTAATTAAATTAATCAAATTCAATGATAATTCCCCCCTGTGACACGCTAAAAAAATCGAACACGTCAAATTTCCCGCACATCCCTAAGACTATACTATTGTACCTATAAAGGAGCAGTGGAAACGCGTTCATAACCTGTTTGAAGCCGATGAAGCATCTGATTTCAGGCGGGGATGAAATAACAACAATCTGGAGGAATGTCGTGCAAACCTTTCAAGCCGATCTTGCCATTATAGGCGCCGGTGGCGCGGGATTACGTGCTGCAATTGCTGCCGCACAAGCAAATCCCAACGCTAAAATCGCACTGATCTCAAAAGTGTACCCAATGCGCAGCCATACCGTTGCTGCCGAAGGCGGCTCTGCTGCTGTCGCGCAGGATCATGACAGCTTTGACTACCATTTTCACGATACGGTAGCAGGCGGAGACTGGCTATGTGAGCAGGATGTCGTGGATTACTTTGTCCACCACTGCCCAACTGAAATGACGCAACTGGAACAATGGGGCTGCCCATGGAGCCGTCGTGAAGACGGTAGCGTCAACGTACGTCGCTTCGGCGGCATGAAAATCGAGCGTACCTGGTTTGCCGCAGATAAAACCGGCTTCCACATGTTGCATACGCTGTTCCAAACATCTTTGCAGTTCCCGCAGATTCAGCGCTTTGACGAACACTTCGTTCTGGATATCCTGGTGGACGAGGGTCATGCCCGCGGCCTGGTTGCCATGAACATGATGGAAGGCACGCTGGTGCAGATCCGTGCTAACGCAGTCGTAATGGCAACGGGCGGCGCTGGTCGTGTTTACCGTTACAATACCAACGGCGGCATCGTAACCGGCGACGGTATGGGCATGGCGCTGAGCCACGGCGTTCCGCTGCGTGATATGGAATTCGTTCAATATCACCCGACGGGTCTGCCAGGCTCCGGTATCCTGATGACAGAAGGTTGCCGTGGTGAAGGCGGTATCCTGGTCAACAAAAACGGCTACCGTTATCTGCAAGACTACGGCATGGGTCCGGAAACCCCGCTGGGCGAGCCGAAAAACAAATACATGGAACTCGGTCCGCGCGACAAAGTTTCTCAGGCTTTCTGGCACGAATGGCGCAAAGGCAACACCATTTCCACTCCGCGTGGCGATGTGGTTCACCTGGACCTGCGTCACCTCGGCGAGAAAAAACTGCTCGAACGTTTACCGTTCATCTGCGAACTGGCGAAAGCTTACGTGGGTGTCGATCCGGTTAAAGAACCGATCCCGGTACGTCCGACCGCACACTACACCATGGGCGGTATCGAAACCGATCAGCACTGTGAAACCCGCATTAAAGGTCTGTTCGCTGTCGGCGAATGTTCCTCTGTTGGTCTGCATGGCGCTAACCGTCTGGGCTCCAACTCTCTGGCGGAACTGGTGGTCTTCGGTCGTATGGCCGGTGAACAAGCTGCGGAACGCGCTGCAACGGCTGGCGCTGCAAACAGTGCTGCTCTGGATGCACAGGTTGCTGGCGTTGAAAAACGCTTGAAAGATCTGGTTAACCAGGAAGGTAACGAAAACTGGTCTAAGATCCGTGACGAAATGGGTATTTCCATGGAAGAAGGTTGCGGTATCTACCGTACGCCGGAACTCATGCAGAAAACCGTTGATAAGCTGGCGGAACTGCAGGAACGCTTCAAGCGCGTACGTATCACTGATACCTCCAGCGTCTTCAACACCGACCTGCTGTATACCATCGAACTGGGTCACGGTCTGAACGTTGCTGAATGTATGGCGCACTCCGCGCTGGCGCGTAAAGAATCCCGCGGCGCGCATCAGCGTCTGGATGAAGGCTGTACCGAGCGTGACGACGTGAACTTCCTCAAACACACCCTCGCCTTCCGCGATGCTGACGGCACGACTCGCCTGGAATACAGCGACGTGAAAATCACCACTCTGCCACCGGCTAAACGTGTTTACGGTGGCGAAGCGGAAGCAGCCGATAAGAAGGAGAAGGCGAATGGCTGAGATGAAAAACCTGAAAGTTGAGGTGGTGCGCTATAACCCGGAAACCGATACCGCGCCGCACAGTGCTTTCTACGAAGTTCCTTATGATGAAACCACGTCACTGCTGGATGCGCTGGGCTACATCAAGGATAACCTGGCACCGGACCTGAGCTACCGCTGGTCCTGCCGTATGGCAATCTGCGGCTCCTGCGGCATGATGGTCAACAATGTACCGAAACTGGCGTGCAAAACCTTCCTGCGTGATTACACAAACGGCATGAAGGTTGAAGCGCTGGGTAACTTCCCGATTGAGCGCGATCTGGTCGTCGACATGACGCACTTTATCGAAAGCCTGGAAGCGATCAAACCGTACATCATCGGTAACCCGCGTACACCGGATCAGGGTCCAAACACCCAGACTCCGGCGCAGATGGCGAAGTATCATCAGTTCTCCGGTTGCATCAACTGTGGTCTGTGCTACGCCGCGTGCCCGCAGTTCGGCCTGAACCCTGAGTTCATTGGACCGGCTGCGATTACGCTGGCGCATCGTTACAACGAAGATAGCCGCGACCACGGTAAGAAGGAGCGTATGGCTCAATTGAACAGCCCGAACGGCGTCTGGACCTGTACTTTCGTGGGCTACTGCTCCGAAGTCTGCCCGAAACACGTCGATCCGGCTGCGGCCATTCAGCAGGGTAAAGTTGAAAGTTCAAAAGACTTTCTTATCGCTACCCTGAAACCACGCTAAGGAGTGCACGATGACGACTAAACGTAAAGCCTATGTGCGGCCAATGACGTCCACCTGGTGGAAAAAGCTGCCATTTTATCGTTTTTACATGCTGCGTGAAGGCACGGCAGTCCCGGCAGTCTGGTTCAGCATTGAACTGATTATCGGCCTGTTTGCACTCAAGCATGGTGCAGAGTCCTGGATGGGCTTTGTCGCCTTTTTACAAAACCCGGTGGTGGTAATCCTTAACATTATCGCCCTGGCAGCAGCGCTGCTGCATACCAAAACCTGGTTTGAGCTGGCACCAAAAGCAGCCAACATCATCGTAAAAGACGAAAAAATGGGGCCAGAGCCGATCATCAAAGGTCTCTGGGCAGTCACTGTGGTTGCTACAGTAGTCATACTGTTTGTTGCCCTGTTCTGGTAAGGAGTCCGGAATGATTAATCCAAATCCAAAACGCTCTGACGAACCCGTATTCTGGGGCCTGTTTGGTGCAGGCGGTATGTGGAGCGCAATCATTGCGCCGGTAATGATCCTGCTGGTAGGCATTATGCTGCCGCTGGGCTTTGTTCCTGATGCTTTCAGCTATGAACGCGTACTGGCATTCGCTCAGAGCTTCATCGGACGTGCGTTTCTGTTCCTGATGATCGTTCTGCCGCTGTGGTGTGGTTTACACCGTATGCACCACGCGATGCATGACCTGAAAATCCACGTGCCGGCTGGCAAATGGGTATTCTACGGACTGGCAGCTATCCTGACCGTTGTAACGGCGATTGGTATTCTGACCATCTAAGTACATGCGTTAATTATCAGGCCCGCCATTGGCGGGCCTTTTTATTTGTGCAGCACCCCGGTCAACCAACGGGAAAATTCACGCATCGCGGGCGTCTCCGGGCGAGATTGCAAACGCGTTATCCAGTAGCTTCCCAAATCAATCTGCGTTAAAAACGGCTGAACGATACGTTCACTGCTGAGTAAATGCGTGAACATTCTGACTGGCGCAATTGCCACACCGATCCCCGCCTGAGCGGCTTCCAGCATGGTGACGGACGAATCAAACACCATCACATTGTGCGTCGGTGACGGAGGCGCCTCTCCGGCCGCCTGCATCCAAAGCGCCCATTCATCTCGCCGATACGATCGTAATAACGGAAATTTCAGGATGTCCGCAGGCGTTTGAATCTGCGAAGCCAATGTTGGCGAACACAGTGGAGACATCAGCGCGCTACATAAATATTGCGCATCGGTATCGTGCCAGGCTCCCCCACCGTAGCGAATGGTATAATCCAGCCCTTCGGCGGCGGGATCCACGCGATTATTATGGGTAGAAATATGCAAATCAATATGTGGGTAACTGCGCTTAAAATCGCTCAGAAGCGGGAAAAGACAGCCGATAGCAAAGGTTCCCACTACGCCAATTTTAAGTTTTTCCTGGGTCTGTTTAGTGGCAAAACGATCCAACATCCCCGCCATACGATCGAAGGAGTCATTAAGTACAGGTAACAGACTTTCCCCTTCAGTCGTCAACATTAATCCACGAGAACCGCGCACAAATAGCTGACAGTTCAGCTGCTGCTCCAGCGATTTTACATGCTGGCTGATGGCAGAATGCGTCACGTTGAGCTCAATCGCAGCGCGGGTAAAGCTGAGATGTCTGGCCGCGGCTTCAAAAGCCCGCAGCGAGTTAAGAGGGATATAGCTACGCGTCATCATCCGGCCTGTTAGAAAAACTTATATCTGCTGCTAAATTTAACCGTTTGTCAACACGGTGCAAATCAAACACACTGATTGCGTCTGACGGGCCCGGACACCCTTTTGCTTTTAATTACGGAACTGATTTCATGATGAAAAAATCGATATGCTGCGCACTGCTGCTGACAGCCTCTTTCTCCACGTTTGCTGCCGCAAAAACAGAACAACAAATTGCCGATATCGTTAACCGCACCATCACACCACTGATGCAGGAGCGGGCTATTCCGGGTATGGCCGTGGCGATTATCTACGAGGGGAAACCTTATTACTTTACCTGGGGTAAAGCCGATATCGCCAATAACCACCCAGTCACGCAGCAAACGCTGTTTGAGCTAGGGTCGGTCAGTAAGACGTTTAACGGCGTGTTGGGCGGCGACGCTATCGCCCGCGGCGAAATTAAGCTCAGCGATCCGGTCACGAAATACTGGCCAGAACTGACAGGCAAACAGTGGCGGGGTATCAGCCTGCTGCACTTAGCCACCTATACAGCGGGTGGCCTGCCGCTGCAGATCCCCGATGACGTTACGGATAAAACCGAATTACTGCGCTTTTATCAAAACTGGCAACCACAATGGACTCCGGGCGCTAAGCGTCTTTACGCTAACTCCAGCATTGGTCTGTTTGGTGCGCTGGTAGTAAAACCTTCAGGTATGAGCTACGAAGAGGCAATGACCAGACGCGTCCTGCAACCATTAAAACTGGCGCATACCTGGATTACGGTTCCGCAAAGCGAACAAAAAAATTATGCCTGGGGCTATCGCGAAGGGAAGCCTGTACACGTTTCTCCGGGGCAACTTGACGCCGAAGCCTATGGCGTGAAATCCAGCGTTATCGATATGGCCCGCTGGGTTCAGGCCAACATGGACGCCAGCCTCGTTCAGGAGAAAACGCTCCAGCAGGGCATTGAGCTTGCGCAGTCTCGCTACTGGCGTATTGGTGATATGTACCAGGGATTAGGCTGGGAGATGCTGAACTGGCCGCTGAAAGCTGATTCGATCATCAACGGCAGCGACAGCAAAGTGGCATTGGCAGCGCTTCCCGCCGTTGAGGTAAACCCGCCAGCACCTGCCGTGAAAGCCTCATGGGTGCATAAAACAGGATCCACAGGCGGATTTGGCAGCTACGTTGCCTTCGTTCCAGAAAAAAACCTTGGCATCGTAATGTTGGCAAACAAAAGCTACCCCAACCCGGCTCGCGTCGAGGCGGCCTGGCGCATTCTTGAAAAACTGCAATAACTGACAGAGGGGTCCGGTAAATCGGACCTCCTTTCTTGCTCTTTTTTCCCTGCTGTCATCTACACTTAACAAAAAACAGTAAGGAAAACACTATGCGCATTCTGCCCGTCGTTGCTGCAGTTACGGCTGCATTCCTGGTTGTCGCTTGCAGCTCCCCAACACCGCCGAAAGGCGTTACCGTGGTGAATAACTTTGATGCCAAACGCTATCTGGGAACATGGTATGAAATTGCGCGCTTCGACCATCGTTTCGAGCGCGGGTTGGATAAAGTGACCGCAACGTACAGCTTGCGCGACGACGGCGGCATCAACGTTATTAACAAGGGCTATAACCCTGACAGGGAGATGTGGCAGAAAACGGAAGGGAAAGCCTATTTCACCGGCGACCCAAGCACGGCCGCGCTTAAAGTATCATTCTTCGGCCCCTTCTATGGTGGGTATAACGTAATTGCACTCGACCGGGAATATCGTCACGCGCTGGTTTGTGGTCCGGATCGCGACTACCTGTGGATCCTTTCACGGACTCCAACTATTTCAGATGAAATGAAACAGCAAATGTTAGCCATCGCGACCCGGGAAGGGTTTGAGGTGAATAAGCTGATTTGGGTGAAACAGCCTGGCGCTTAGTGAGTGCTCAGCTTCAGACCAATAATGCCAGCAACGATCAGCCCAAGGCTCAGCAAACGTGCCGGACTGGCAGATTCACCCAGCAGCAAAATCCCTGTAATGGCCGCCCCTACGGCGCCAATGCCGGTCCAGACCGCATAAGCGGTTCCTACAGGTAATGTGCGCATTGCCCAGGAGAGCATGGCAATACTAACGATCATCGCCGCAATAGTGATAATGCTTGGCGTAAGACGCGTAAAACCGTGGGTATATTTCAGGCCAATCGCCCAGACGACTTCGAGCAAACCTGCAATTAATAAAACGATCCAGGACATATCAGGCTCCAGAACAATGGGGCCGTCCCCGGTGAAAGAAGCGTTTGCAGGTCGTCCTACAAAACTGATGTGTGAAATGGCATTTTTGCCCGGAAGAAAATGAATTTCAACCTTTTTATTCACTGCCTGCTAAAAGCAAGAATTAAGCATAATTAGCGGCGTAGTTCCCGCATTTGGCACTCATCGGAGTTCTCTATGATGAAGGGCTTTCTGAAACCGGAAAGTCGATTGCCCCTCTTCTGAATGCGAAACGTTTATGCTTAAAATTTTAGTGATTGACCGGTGCCACTTTACCCGCACAGGGATAGAGGCCTTGCTTAATCATTCTGGCAGGTTCAGCTCTTCATTTCTGGTATCAGGAATCAATAATCTCCTGTTAGCAAAAGAGCATATTTTGCAATGGAAACCGCATCTGGTGATCGCGGATTTATACAGTTTTATTAGCGAGACGCACTCCAGTCCGCCAATTAACCCTTTTTTTATGAGTTGTGGCGTCATCCCACTGATTTTACTGCAATCAGCAGATAGACAGCATGCCCCCATCGCGCCCTCTCAATCCGTCGCCCATTCGGTCTTGACCAAGCACACCACGCTGAACACACTCTCCCACACAATTCAGGAAGCACTTCAGGTTCGCCCCGCATTAGAAATACCCAAAAACGCCACGCCTTTGCTTACGCCGCAGGAGGAGAAAGTATTATCAATGTGGATGGATGGTGTGAGTAACAATGCCATTGCCGCCGCACTCAGTATTCATGGCAAAACGGTCTACACCTATAAGCGGAATATCCGTATGAAACTGCACCTGGGGAACCGCTTCTCGCCGTTTCTGTCACTCCCAGGGAAGGGAGATTAACGGTACGACACGACGTCGTACCGTTCTTCATTATTGCTGAGCTTTTGTCGCTGCACCAGAAATGGCGCTACCGCCTTCAGAAATATCCTGTCCTACGCCTCGTGTGGTATTACACGCGGTTAAAACGGAAGAAAGTACCAACACAGAAAAGATCGCAGCAATTGTCTTCTTAACCATAACGTCTTCCTTTTCTAGCCAATATTGTTTGTGTATAGCTACTTAATAATAGACAAGATCTGGGAGTGTGATGGATAAACAATCGTTTTTAAGACTATATGAAAGGATTAGCTGGCAGCGTGAGAGATTGAATTGCCAAGATGTTTGATGTCTTCACCGAAGCCGCGCGCGGTATTGCATCCCGTCAGGAGGGTGCTGGTGAAAAGGAGTAGCATTACAAGACCGAGAAGACGTTTCATCATTCCTGCCCTGGAAAAAGTATGGCGCAGCAACCTGCGCCATAAGATCAAATGGAAGACTTATTTTACGCGAGAAACGTATTCGCCGGAGCGGGTATCCACTTTGATCACTTCGCCGATCTGTACGAACAGCGGAACTTTAACGACTGCGCCGGTAGACAGGGTAGCCGGTTTGCCGCCAGTACCAGCGGTATCGCCCTTCAGACCTGGGTCGGTTTCAACAACTTCCAGCTCAACGAAGTTCGGCGGAGTTACGGAGATCGGCTGACCGTTCCACAGGGTCACGATACATTCAGCCTGGTCCAGCAGCCATTTAGCGTTATCGCCTACCGCTTTCTCGTCAGCAGCCAGCTGTTCGAAAGTGGTGTTATTCATAAAGTGCCAGAACTCACCGTCGCTATACAGGAAAGTCAGGTTCATGTCGGCTACGTCTGCGCCTTCAGCGGAGTCAGTAGACTTGAAGGTTTTCTCTACGCGAGTACCGGTCAGCAGGCGACGCAGCTTAACGCGCGCAAACGCCTGGCCTTTACCTGGTTTAACGAATTCGCTGGCTTCAACCGCATAAGGTTCGCCGTCCAACATGATTTTAAGACCAGCACGAAAATCGTTGCTATAGTACGTTGCCATAAGGCCCTCTGAAAATTGTTAACTGGTAGCTAAGCCACAAAATGGCGCATATTGTAACCCTAAATACCCCATCCAGAGAAGATTGGTTATCGCAACTTGCCGATGTTGTGACCGATCCCGATGAACTTCTGCATCTTTTGAATATAGACGCAGATGAAAAACTGTTGGCCGGACGCGATGCGAGACGGCTTTTCGCCCTGCGCGTGCCGCGCGCGTTTATTGCCCGCATGCAGAAAGGTAACCCGGACGATCCGCTTTTGCGTCAGGTACTTACCTCCCAGGAAGAGTTTGTTGCCGCGCCAGGCTACTCAACCGATCCGCTGGAAGAACAGCACAGTGTGGTTCCCGGTCTGCTGCATAAATATCGCAATCGGGCACTGTTGCTGGTCAAAGGCGGTTGTGCGGTGAATTGTCGCTATTGCTTCCGTCGACACTTCCCATATGCCGAAAACCAAGGCAATAAGCGCAACTGGCAGGTCGCTCTCGACTACATTACCGCGCATCCTGAGCTGGATGAAATCATCTTCTCTGGTGGCGATCCGTTAATGGCCAAAGACCACGAACTGGACTGGTTGCTCACGCAACTGGAAGCCATTCCGCACATTAAACGCCTGCGTATTCACAGCCGTTTGCCGATAGTGATTCCTGCGCGCATTACCGAAGGACTGGTCGAACGTTTTGCGCGCTCCTCTCTGCAGATTCTGCTGGTCAATCACATTAACCATGCCAATGAAGTTGATGAGACGTTTCGCCAGGCGATGGGTAGTCTGCGCGCCGTGGGCGTTACGCTACTCAACCAAAGCGTATTGCTGCGTGGCGTGAACGATAACGCACAAACCCTGGCTAACCTTAGCAACGCACTATTTGATGCCGGTGTGATGCCCTATTACCTGCACGTGCTGGATAAAGTACAGGGTGCCGCCCACTTTATGGTCAGCGATGATGAAGCGCGTCACATTATGCGTGAACTGCTGACACTGGTTTCCGGTTACATGGTCCCCAAACTGGCGCGTGAAATTGGTGGAGAGCCAAGTAAAACGCCGTTGGACCTGCAGTTACGCCAACAATAACCATTATTGAGTGTCCGATTCCGGACACTCGCTATCGATCACGATTATTTAATATCCCTGCAGGTGGAGCCGCACTTTTAATATGTGCTATTTTAACTCGCAGCGCGCAATTAGTTATTTGCAAAAAACATAAATAAAGTCAAATCTAGATTTTCAATAAATATATGGTTAGGGAGAACCTTTGATGGCTATAAGTATTAAAGGTATTAATACCGGTGTTATTCGTCAGAAGAATGAATTTGTTGCTTTGGCATTGAAGATTAAAGAACCAAGAAATAAAGAGTCGCTGTTTTTTCTCTCTCCGCTTGGGCTAAGAGATCTGCTTATCGCGCTCGAGAGCAGGCTCTATAAGAAGCACCAGCTTAGCGAAGACGCACGTTTGCAATATGAAAAAGAACGTGACAAAGCCAGCAAAAAGATGCACGAAAATATTCCGTTAATTCAGGAAGATGAGCTAAAAAATGCGGATATTAACCGTCGCATAAATTCACTGACGTTAGTGGATGATAAAGGGGAGAACTTAGCATTTTCTCTGACGTTGCATGACGGGAAAACAGATGAATTACTGGTTAATGAATTACAGATTCAGGTGTTGGCGCATGCAATTATTCATACAATAAATAATGCTGGCATGCGGGATTTAGCGCTACGAATTACATCGCTGCTGGATTTCCTGCCGCTGTACGATGTGGATTGCCAGCAAAACGACAATCTGGAATACGACTCTTATACACAACCCGAATGGAAACATAACCTGTTTAATCATTATCTGGCGATTATTTACCGCTATACGGATGATAAAGGAAAATCCCAATACTGTGGTTCGGTAGTAAAAACTCGCGCTGCTTCCGGCAGTAAAGAGGCCGAAGCCATTACCCGTCGTCTTCTTGATTTCAGCCCACGGCTGAAAAAACTTGCCGGCGTGCCGTGCCAGGTGTTTGTCAGAACGTTGACGGGTGATAAGACGCAAAAGCTCAATCAGGATCAGTGCCTGCGCGCGCTGCATCATTTACGCGTTCAGTCTGCGCATAAGACTCAGAATGCCTGATGGCGCTGCGCTTATCAGGCCTACGATTGCATGAGCCTGTCCAGGCCACTTTATTACACAAAATCATTCAATCTGCATCGCGGCGGCAAGCGAAGAAAATCCCCAGGAGCATAGATAACTATGTGACTGGGGTTTCACAGCGCAGCCAACAAAGAGGCTGGTTGAAGGATGAAGTGTAATCAGTTAGGGCACTTATAAACCTGCCCAATCATCTCACTGGCGGTAGGAACAAAGCTGGACAGCATTCCCTGCGATGGGCTGCTGACGCCATAAATCACATTACCGCCCATTGCCGCAGCCTGGTTACGCAGATCGTTTGCTGCGCCACGCATTGAGCCGCCCTCTTCGCCGTGCTGGCCAGAAAGCCAGTTGCTTTGCTTACCGGTTGCCGTGCCTATCAGTTGGCACTCTGCGCCAGGCTTGTCTTCGACAAAGCGTACGCTTTGCCCGGCTGAACTCAGTTCGTTGCTGGAGCTACAACCCGCCATCAGTAGCGCGGCACCAACGATCCCTGCTAAATATTTCACGTGCATGTCATTCCCCATGATCAATTAGTTGGACGTTATGTCCGTAGCTGAATCATATACTAAAAAGATGACCAAAAGAAAAACCCCCGGACATTTCTGCCCGAGGGTTTCTCAATTCTGGGAGATGAGCACCCAAATCATTCTGGTTGCAGGAAGGCGGCCAGTTTGTTAATCCCCAGGAGCTTACTCAAGTAAGTGACTGGGGTTAGCAAACGCAGCCAACGCATCTGCAGCCTGAAGGATGCAGGGTGTGGGCAATTACATCATGCCGCCCATACCACCCATGCCGCCCATACCACCAGCAGCACCTAAGTCAGGCGCATCGCCTTTCGGCAGGTCGGTAACCATGCACTCGGTGGTGATCATCAGACCCGCAACAGAAGCCGCGTACTGCAGAGCAGAACGAGTTACTTTAGTTGGATCCAGGATACCCATGTCGATCATGTTGCCGTATTCTTCAGTTGCAGCGTTGTAACCGTAGTTACCGTCACCAGCTTTCACGGTGTTAGCCACTACAGACGGCTCTTCGCCGCAGTTCAGTACGATTTGACGCAGTGGAGATTCCATTGCGCGCAGCGCAACTTTGATACCTACGTTCTGGTCTTCGTTCTGACCTTTCAGGCCGGCAATTTTAGACGCTACGCGAATCAGCGCAACGCCACCACCAGCAACCACGCCTTCTTCTACCGCAGCACGGGTAGCGTGCAGGGCATCTTCAACGCGGGCTTTCTTCTCTTTCATTTCAACTTCAGTCGCAGCACCAACTTTGATAACCGCAACGCCGCCTGCCAGTTTCGCTACGCGCTCCTGCAGTTTTTCACGGTCATAGTCGGAAGTTGCTTCTTCGATCTGCTGGCGAATCTGAGTCACGCGACCTTGGATTGCAGCTTCGTCGCCCACGCCATCGATGATGGTGGTGGTATCTTTGTTGATAACAACGCGTTTCGCCTGACCCAGATCTTCCAGAGTTGCTTTTTCCAGCTCCATACCGATCTCTTCAGAGATAACGGTACCACCGGTCAGGGTAGCGATATCCTGCAGCATTGCTTTACGACGATCGCCGAAGCCAGGTGCTTTAACCGCAGCGACTTTCACGATACCGCGCATGGTGTTAACAACCAGAGTCGCCAGCGCTTCGCCTTCAACATCTTCAGCGATGATCAGCAGCGGTTTGCCTGCTTTCGCTACAGCTTCCAGAACCGGCAGCATTTCGCGGATGTTGGAGATTTTCTTGTCAGCCAGCAGGATGAACGGGCTTTCCAGTTCTACTGCGCCAGTTTCCGGCTTGTTGATGAAGTAAGGAGACAGGTAGCCACGGTCGAACTGCATACCTTCAACCACGTCCAGTTCGTCCTGCAGACCGGTACCGTCTTCAACGGTGATCACGCCTTCTTTACCGACTTTGTCCATCGCTTCAGCGATCAGTTTACCTACGGTTTCGTCGGAGTTAGCGGAGATGGTACCAACCTGAGCAATAGCTTTAGAGTCGGAGCACGGTACGGACAGTGCTTTCAGTTCTTCAACAGCAGCAGCGACAGCTTTGTCGATACCACGTTTCAGATCCATCGGGTTCATGCCCGCAGCAACGGCTTTCAGACCTTCAGTGATGATGGACTGAGCCAGTACGGTTGCGGTGGTGGTACCGTCACCTGCAGCGTCGTTCGCTTTAGAGGCAACTTCTTTCACCATCTGCGCACCCATGTTTTCGAACTTGTCTTCCAGTTCGATTTCACGTGCTACGGAAACACCATCTTTAGTGATGGTCGGTGCACCGAAAGATTTATCCAGAACTACGTTACGGCCTTTTGGACCGAGGGTAACTTTCACTGCATCTGCCAGTACGTTTACGCCGCGCAGCATTTTCACACGAGCGTCGTTACCGAATTTTACGTCTTTAGCTGCCATTTTCTCTTTCCCTTAAATTCGTATGTTCAGTGTCGTTCGCGGATTAGGCTTCAACAATTGCCAGGATGTCGCTTTCAGACATGATCAACACTTCTTCATTGTCGATCTTCTCAGATTTAACACCGTAGCCATCGTTGAAAATAACGATATCGCCGACTTTCACGTCCAGCGGCTGTACGGTACCGTTGTCCAGGATGCGACCCTTACCGACAGCGATGATTTCGCCACGAGTTGATTTACCTGCTGCAGAACCAGTCAGTACGATGCCGCCAGCAGATTTGGATTCAACTTCTTTACGTTTGACGATCACACGATCATGTAACGGACGAATACTCATTGATAGCTCTCCTTTGAGAAAGTCTTTATCAGTTATGGGTGACGCCGGCCCGTAAACGGTTTCCCGGCTAGTGACCAGAGAGATGGGGATGGGGTTTTGTGCCTTCAAGGGGGCAAGCGAAAAAAATTTTTTATCAGCAGAAAATCCCGTCAAAATGCCGACCTGCCTCACATTCCATAACGATTTCAGTCACGTCGTCATAAGCAAATCCGATTGTGATACCATCAAAAATCTGCGTTGTAGCCCGGTCAATGGGCATAATCGGATAACCACTTATGAGCGGACTGAAACAAGAGCTGGGACTGGCTCAGGGCGTTGGCCTGTTGTCGACATCATTGTTAGGTACAGGCGTTTTCGCCGTCCCCGCGCTGGCTGCGCTGGTGGCTGGCAATAACAGCCTGTGGGCCTGGCCGGTGCTGATTGTTTTGGTCTTTCCGGTGGCAATTGTCTTCGCCGTACTGGGTCGTCATTTCCCCAGCGCAGGCGGTGTGGCGCATTTTGTCGGCATGGCCTTTGGTTCACGACTGGAGCGCGTCACCGGATGGCTATTTTTGTCGGTCATTCCTGTCGGCTTGCCTGCGGCATTGCACATCGCCGCCGGATTCGGTCAGGCGATGTTTGGCTGGCATGACGAGCAGCTTCTGCTGGCTGAGCTGGGTACGCTGGCATTGGTTTGGTACATCGGCTCCCGCGGCGCAAGCTCAAGCGCTAATCTGCAAACGGTCATTGCCGGACTGATTGTTGCCCTCATTGTTGCTATCTGGTGGGCGGGCGATCTGAAACCAGGCGAAATCCCCTTCCCTGCAATTAGCGATATTGAACTCCCCGGTCTGTTCGCCGCGCTGTCGGTGATGTTCTGGTGTTTTGTTGGCCTCGAAGCGTTTGCTCACCTGGCGTCTGAATTCAAAAATCCGGAACGAGACTTCCCACGCGCGCTGATGATTGGCCTGCTGCTGGCTGGATCTGTTTATTGGGCATGCACCGTCGTCGTTCTCCATTTTGGTGCCTACGGCGAGCAAATGGCCGCCGCAGCATCGCTGCCAGAAATCGTCGTGCAACTGTTTGGTGTACAGGCACTGTGGGTCGCCTGCATCATTGGTTATTTGGCCTGTTTTGCCAGCCTCAACATTTATATTCAAAGTTTCGCTCGACTGGTCTGGTCGCAAGCGCAGTATAAGCCTGAGAGTTATCTGGCTCGCCTGTCCCCCCGCCACCTTCCGCGCAATGCGCTAAACGCCGTCTTAGGCTGCTGCGTAGTCAGTACTCTGTGTATCTATATGCTGCAAATCAATCTCGATGCGTTAATCGTCTACGCCAACGGCATCTTTATTATGATTTATTTGCTGTGCATGTTGGCGGGTTGTCGATTACTGAAAGGGCATTACCGCGCACTGGCGATCATTGGTGGTCTGCTGTGCCTACTACTACTGGCAATGGTCGGCTGGAAGAGTTTGTACGCGTTGATTATGCTGGCAGGGCTGTGGCTGTTTTTACCCCGCAGGCCGGATAAGGCAACGTTGACGCCATCATCCGGCCTATAAACACTTTTGCCGGATGGCGCTAACGCTTATCCGGCCTACATACTGAGGCTTAATCCCGACGATCGTCTTTATGTTCGATGCTGTCGCGCTTGTCATCCTTGCGCTGAAATTCACCATCAAAAGTCTCACCGCCACCGGTTCCGGCGCTAAAACCACCGCCAGGCATACGCGAAAAACGTAAATGTGGCAGCAGTTTCATCGTCAGATGTTTTTGCACCGGGGGTAATAAAAGAAGAAGACCGAGGAAATCGGTGAAAAAGCCAGGCAGCACCAACAGCAGGCCAGCGATAATCAGCGATACGCTTTTGATCATTTCTGCAGCCGGACTTTCACCAGCCGCCATTTTTTGTTGCATCAGTAAAAAGTTCTTAAATCCCTGATTACGAACCAGAGACATACCGATAACCGACGTAAAAATAACCAAAATCAGTGTCATCAGGACGCCCATCACATGGGCAACCTGAATAAAAATAGATATCTCTATGTAAACATAGAGAAAAATGGCAAGTAATGGTATCCAGCGCAAAGGGATCTCCTGTTAATAACAGCCGTTTTGTTCAACTTCTGTTCGAAAAATTATGTTAATCGCATCGATTTGATATTGTGGTGGTTAGCAAAATTTCAAGTGGCTTGTACACTAATATTTAGGGTTAATCACAAAGGGGTGATCCATTTCACAGAATAATAAATAAGGGGTAAATTCCACGCTTTAAGTGATCCAGATTACGGTAGAAATCCTTAACCAGCATATGATCTCGGGTATCAGACCGATGCAGGGGATAATCGTCGGTCGAGAAACAATCGAAATCACATATATCCTGTGTGTTTAGTCAAATCATTGGCAGCTTGAAAAAGAAGGTTCACATGTTAAACAACATTCGTATCGAAGAAGACTTGTTGGGTACCAGGGAAGTTCCAGCGGACGCCTACTACGGTGTCCACACTCTGAGAGCGATTGAAAACTTCTACATTAGCAACAGCAAAATCAGCGATATTCCTGAATTTGTTCGCGGTATGGTAATGGTTAAAAAGGCAGCGGCAATGGCCAACAAAGAGCTGCAAACCATTCCTAAGAGTGTGGCAAATGCCATCATCGCGGCGTGTGATGAAGTCCTGAATAACGGAAAATGCATGGATCAGTTCCCGGTAGACGTTTACCAGGGTGGTGCGGGTACCTCCGTCAACATGAACACCAACGAAGTTCTGGCCAATATCGGTCTGGAACTGATGGGTCACCAGAAAGGTGAATATCAGTACCTGAACCCGAACGACCACGTTAACAAATGTCAGTCTACCAACGATGCATACCCAACTGGCTTCCGTATCGCTGTATACGCATCCATCATCAAACTGATTGATGCACTGAACCAGCTGCGTGAAGGCTTTGAGAAAAAAGCCGATGAATTCCAGGACATCCTGAAAATGGGTCGTACCCAATTGCAGGATGCTGTACCGATGACTCTCGGTCAGGAATTCCGTGCTTTCAGCGTACTGCTGAAAGAAGAAGTGAAAAACATTGGGCGTACCGCTGAGCTGCTGCTGGAAGTTAACCTCGGCGCAACAGCAATCGGTACTGGTCTGAACACGCCGAAAGAGTACTCTCCGCTGGCAGTACAGAAACTGGCTGAAGTCACTGGCTTCGCCTGTGTTCCGGCAGAAGACCTGATTGAAGCAACTTCTGACTGTGGCGCATACGTTATGGTGCATGGCGCACTGAAGCGTCTGGCTGTGAAGATGTCCAAAATCTGTAACGACCTGCGTTTGCTCTCCTCTGGTCCGCGTGCGGGTCTGAACGAGATCAACCTGCCGGAACTGCAGGCTGGATCTTCTATCATGCCAGCTAAAGTGAACCCGGTTGTTCCGGAAGTCGTAAACCAGGTGTGCTTCAAAGTCATCGGTAACGACATCACTGTTACCATGGCATCTGAAGCTGGTCAGCTGCAGCTGAACGTAATGGAGCCGGTCATTGGTCAGGCAATGTTTGAATCCATTCACATTCTGAGCAACGCTTGCTACAACCTGCTGGAAAAATGCGTTAGTGGTATCACTGCTAACAAAGAAGTCTGTGAAGCGTTTGTATTCAACTCCATCGGCATCGTTACTTACCTCAACCCGTTCATCGGTCACCACAACGGCGACATCGTCGGTAAAATTTGTGCCGAAACTGGTAAGAGCGTACGTGAAGTTGTCCTGGAACGCGGTCTGTTGACCGAGTCTGAACTGGACGATATCTTCTCTGCACAGAACCTGATGCACCCTGCTTATAAAGCAAAACGTTATACTGATGAAAGCGAACAGTAATCGTGTAGGGTAGTACCGGAGAAGGCACGTCATGATGACGTGCCTTTTTTCTTACTCGAAGTTACTTAAAAACAACAATTTAATATCAACTTGTTAAACAACAAGGAAGGCTAATATGATAGTTTTAGAACTTATCATCGTTTTGCTGGCAATCTTTTTAGGTGCCAGACTTGGGGGTATCGGTATTGGATTTGCAGGTGGGCTGGGTGTTCTGGTTCTTGCCGCTATCGGCGTAAAACCCGGTAATATCCCGTTCGATGTTATTTCCATCATCATGGCGGTTATCGCTGCCATTTCAGCTATGCAGATTGCAGGTGGTCTGGACTATCTGGTTCATCAAACTGAAAAACTGCTGCGTAAGAACCCGAAATACATCACGATCCTTGCACCTATCGTGACCTATTTCCTGACTATCTTTGCCGGTACTGGCAACATCTCTCTGGCAACGCTGCCGGTTATCGCTGAAGTTGCGAAGGAACAAGGTATCAAGCCTTGCCGTCCGCTCTCTACCGCAGTGGTTTCTGCACAGATTGCGATTACGGCGTCTCCAATCTCCGCAGCCGTGGTTTACATGTCTTCCGTCATGGAAGGTCATGGCATCAGCTACATTCACCTGCTGTCCGTGGTCATTCCGTCCACCCTGCTGGCCGTTCTGGTGATGTCCTTCCTGATCACCGCACTGTTCAACTCCAAACTGTCTGACGACCCGATTTATCGTAAGCGTCTGGAAGAAGGCCTGGTTGAACTGCGCGGTGAAAGACAAGTTGAAATCAAAGCTGGCGCGAAAACCTCCGTTTGGTTGTTCCTGCTGGGCGTGGTTTGCGTAGTTGTATACGCCATCATCAACAGCCCAAGCCTTGGCCTGGTGGCTAAACCGCTGATGAACACCACCAACGCAATCCTGATCATCATGCTGAGCGTCGCGACGCTGACAACGATCGTCTGCCGCGTTGAAACTGACTCCATCCTGAACTCCAGCACCTTCAAAGCCGGTATGAGCGCCTGTATTTGTATCCTGGGTGTTGCATGGCTGGGTGATACCTTCGTATCTCACAACATTGACTGGATCAAAGATACTGCAGGTAGCGTAATTCAGGGTCATCCGTGGCTGCTGGCTGTCATCTTCTTCTTTGCTTCTGCGCTGCTGTACTCTCAGGCTGCAACCGCTAAAGCACTGATGCCGATGGCTCTGGCTCTGAACGTTTCCCCACTGACGGCTGTTGCATCTTTCGCCGCGGTTTCTGGCCTGTTCATTCTGCCAACCTACCCAACTCTGGTTGCGGCGGTTCAGATGGATGACACCGGTACAACCCGCATCGGTAAATTCGTCTTTAACCATCCGTTCTTCATCCCTGGTACTCTGGGTGTGGTTCTGGCTGTCTGCTTCGGCTTCTTGCTGGGTAGCTTCATGCTGTAAGTTTTTCCTGCAGGGTGCCTGGGCGCCCTGCAGTTCCTACTCCCCACCCCGCTTTAACTAACATCCTTCCCTCGTCCGTTGTATAGTGACCATTCTTTTGCTGGTTACTCTGTTCTTTCGAGGTGTTTATGCTTGATGTAAAGAGTCAGGATATTTCCATCCCCGATACCGTTGTGGTGCTCTGTACCGCCCCGGATGAAGCAACCGCCCAGGATCTCGCCGCCAAAGTGCTGGCGGAAAAGCTGGCTGCCTGCGTAACCCTGCTACCCGGTGCGACCTCCCTCTACTATTGGGAAGGTAAACTGGAACAGGAATATGAAGTCCAGATGATTTTAAAAACCACCGTCACACACCAGCAAGCCCTTCTCGATTGCCTGAAGTCACATCATCCGTATCAAACGCCTGAACTTCTGGTTTTACCCGTCACTCACGGAGACTTTGATTACCGCTCATGGCTCAACGCATCCTTACGCTGATCCTGCTGCTGTGCAGCACATCTACCTTTGCTGGATTATTTGACGCGCCTGGCCGCTCGCAGTTTGTTCCTGCCGATCGGGCGTTTGTTTTTGATTTTCAGCAAAACCAACACGATCTGAACCTCACATGGCAGGTTAAAGATGGCTACTATCTGTATCGCAAACAGATAAGCATTACGCCATCTCAGGCCGATATTGCCGAGATAAAACTGCCGCCAGGCGTCTGGCATGAAGATGAGTTTTACGGCAAAAGTGAGATTTACCGTAAACAGCTGACTATCCCGATCACGGTCAATCAGGCTAAGTCTGGCGCAACATTAACGATCACATACCAGGGCTGCGCCGACGCCGGATTTTGCTATCCGCCAGAAACCAAAACTGTACCGTTAAGTGAAGTGTCTGCCGATATCCAGGCGACACCTGCGCCGGTGCCAGCCACTGTCGATCCGCAAGAGAAACCGCAGCCCGCGGCTCAACTTCCCTTTACCGCACTGTGGGCATTGCTGATCGGAATAGGCATCGCGTTTACGCCCTGCGTATTACCGATGTATCCATTGATTTCCGGCATCGTGCTGGGCGGCAAGCAGCGCTTATCAACCGGGCGCGCACTGTTGCTGACGTTTATCTATGTCCAGGGGATGGCGCTCACCTATACCGCGCTGGGTTTGGTTGTTGCAGCCGCCGGTTTACAGTTCCAGGCTGCGCTTCAGCATCCCTACGTCCTGATTGGCCTTGCCGTCATCTTTACGCTGCTGGCTCTGTCGATGTTTGGCCTGTTCACACTGCAACTGCCTTCATCGCTGCAAACGCGCCTCACGCTAATGAGTAACCGCCAGCAAGGCGGAGCTCCCGGCAGCGTCTTTGCGATGGGGGCGATTGCTGGCCTCATCTGTTCTCCTTGCACAACGGCCCCGCTAAGCGCGATTTTGCTGTATATCGCTCAGAGCGGGAACATGTGGCTGGGAGGCGGCACGCTGTATCTGTACGCGCTGGGGATGGGATTACCTCTGATGCTGATTACCGTATTTGGCAATCGCCTGTTGCCTAAAAGCGGCCCATGGATGGAACATGTCAAAACCGCTTTTGGCTTTGTCATTCTGGCGCTTCCCGTCTTCTTACTCGAACGTATCGTTGGCGACGAGTGGAGCGTTCGCTTATGGTCACTGTTAGGCGTCGCGTTCTTTGGCTGGGCGTTCATTACCAGCCTGCAGGCAAAGCGCGCCTGGATGCGTATCGTGCAGATTGTCCTGTTAGCCGCAGCACTGGTATGCGTGCGTCCACTGCAAGACTGGGCGTTCGGCGCGCCGCATACTCAACCCCAGGCACACCTTAACTTCACGCCGGTGGCATCGGTAGATGCGTTAAATCAAGCGCTGGAGCAAGCTAAAGGCAGGCCAGTCATGCTGGATCTGTATGCCGACTGGTGTGTAGCCTGTAAGGAATTTGAAAAGTACACGTTCAGTAATCCGCAGGTTCAGCAAGCGCTAGGCAACACGGTGCTGTTGCAAGCGGATGTGACAGCAAACAATGCCCAGGATGTCGCTCTGCTGAAACATCTACAGGTTTTAGGTTTGCCGACTATCTTGTTCTTTGATGCCGAGGGAAAAGAGCATCCGGAGGCCCGGGTAACGGGTTTTATGGATGCCGCTAGCTTCAGCGCACATTTGCGCGATCGCCAACCGTGAGCGACACTTGCAACAGGAAATACGGAGGAGAATACCGTGCAACGTGAAGATGTCCTGGGAGAAGCCCTGAAATTACTTGAGGTGCAAGGGATAGCCAATACCACGCTGGAAATGGTGGCCGAACGTATCGATTATCCTCTGGATGAACTGCAGCGCTTTTGGCCCGATAAAGAGGCCATTCTGTACGATGCGCTACGTTACCTCAGCCAGCGGGTGGATATCTGGCGGCGTCAGCTTTTGCTGGATGACACCCTGAGCGCTGAGCAGAAATTACTGGCGCGCTACACCGCACTGTCCGAATGCGTGAGCAATAATCGCTATCCCGGCTGTCTGTTCATCGCCGCCTGTACGTTTTACCCCGATCCCGGGCATCCGATCCATCAGTTAGCCGATCAGCAAAAAAAGGCAGCACATGACTTCACCCATGAACTGCTCACGACGCTGGAAGTTGACGACCCGGCAATGGTCGCCAAACAGATGGAACTGGTGCTGGAAGGCTGCCTGAGCCGCATGCTGGTTAATCGTAGTCATGCTGATGTCGAAACGGCACACCACCTGGCTGAAGATATCCTACGCTTTGCCCAGTGCCGAATGGGCGGTGCGCTGACCTAAGCGAGCATTATCTGTTTTAGCCGCATCTGTCGGGGATGATTTGTGCAAACTTCAGGCATAACCATGCAGATTGCCGCAATATTAAGCGGTTGAACAATGTTTCCAGAAATTTGATTGACTGACAGACGTGAATACGGTTTAATGCGCCCCGTTGCCCGGATAGCTCAGTCGGTAGAGCAGGGGATTGAAAATCCCCGTGTCCTTGGTTCGATTCCGAGTCCGGGCACCACTATTCAGAAGAACCCGCCTATGGCGGGTTTTTTGCTTTCAGGGTTCTGCTAGATTTCTGATCGTTCTGTCCACTGCGACTCCTACCCTACCTCATCACGCCAGCTAAACCTTTCAGTGAGACCACGATGGTACTGCAAAAAATATAGCGGTATCAGGAACACCTCTTTTTCTGGCGTGCTTAACCGTAGGCCAGATTTGAGTAATTTATCTGAACAACCTTGGGCACTGAACCAGCGGGTGAAGGAACTGGGCATAGAGTAGCCTGGATTCTGCAGGTAGCGAATAACCCGATCGCGTTGCAAGGTACGCACATTCATCCCCAGGGGCTGGAACTGGTCTCCGCCTCGACATCTGAAGCAAACGCCAGGGAGTAAAAGCCAACCTTCATCTACAATTGCCATCATACCGAGCAAATAGTGAGTCAACGAGGAATCTGGATGGTGAAAACAAGAATCATACAGTCAGCACAGGGGGCCCATGCCTATCCGTTGCTGATCAAGAGCCTACTGCTGTCGGGTGGGCGTTCTCATCCCGAGCGAGAAATCGTCTACGCCGATAAGTTCCGTTACGACTATCGTACCCTCAAACAGCGCATTCATCGCCTGGCAAACATGCTGACAGCGGCCGGTGTCATGCCTGGAGACACCGTCGCCTTGCTGGATTGGGACAGCCATCGTGCCCTCGAGTGTTTCTTCGCGGTACCCATGATTGGTGCCGTGCTGCACACGGTGAACGTCCGCTTCTCGGTGGACCAAATCGCTTACACCATGAATCATGCCGAGGACAACCTGGTACTGGTGCACGACGACTTCTTGCCGGTTGTCGAGTCACTGGCAGAGACACTGACCACTGTCCGGGGATACATCCAGCTTAGTGACGAAGAATCGAAGGCGACCAGCCTGCCGGTGCTAGGGGAATATGAGACCCTGCTGGCCGCAGCGGGAGAACTCTTTGACTTCCCCGACTTCGATGAAAACTCGATAGCTACCTTGTTCTATACCACTGGAACCACGGGCAATCCCAAGGGAGTCTACTTCAGCCATCGCCAGCTGGTCCTGCACACGCTCAATGAGCTGGGTCTCCTGGCAGCCCACGAGGGACAGTCGCTGCTACGATCGAACGATGTCTACATGCCGATCACCCCTATGTTCCACGTGCATGCCTGGGGCGCTCCCTATGTCGCAACAATGCTGGGTGTGAAGCAGGTATATCCCGGTCGTTACGAACCCAACAAACTGGTGCGGTTTTATCACGATGAGGGTGTGACCTTCTCGCATTGTGTGCCAACCATTTTGCAGATGATCCTTGAGTGCGAAGAAGCCACGCAGACTGATCTGTCAGGATGGAAGATGTTACTGGGTGGCAGTTCACTGTCCCTTGGACTGGCGACACAAGCCCACCATAGGGGCATACGCATTCACGCCGGCTATGGCATGTCTGAGACCTGTCCCCTGCTCTGTATGACCCACTTAAGCGATGCCGAGCTGGCCCTTCCCATGGATGAACAGTTACCCCTGCGGATTCGGACCGGCCTGCCTGTCCCGTTGGTGGATCTGCGTATCGTCGATGGCGAAGGTCGGGAGGTGGTGCACGACGGAGAAGCCCTGGGCGAAATAGTGGTGCGAGCCCCTTGGTTGACTCAGGGCTACCTGAAGGAACCCGAGAAAGGGGCTGAGCTATGGAATGGCAGTTGGCTGCACACCGGCGACATAGCCTCTATCGATCCCCATGGGATAGTGGAAATCAAGGATCGCATCAAAGACGTAATCAAGACGGGTGGTGAGTGGATAAGCACACTGGAGCTGGAGAGCCTCATCAGCTCACACGCGGCGGTCAGGTCGGTAGCCGTCGTCGGGATACCTGATGAGCAGTGGGGCGAACGCCCCCTGGCTCTGGTGGTTTGCAAGGAAGGGGAGGACCTGGAGCCGCAAGCCATAGCGACACATCTACAAGGATTCGTCGACCGCGGCCACATCACTAAATGGGCGATCCCACGACAGATAAGGATAGTCCCGGATATTCCCAAAACCAGCGTTGGCAAGATCAACAAGCGCCTGATTCGGGAGCTCGAAGCCAGCAATGGGAAGGATATTATTTAAGCGATCTGTCGCATTCACAGCGTAAGGTTAACAACAGTCACACTGCTTATATTTCAGGTAGTTTGCCGATATCAATGCTCTGCCGGGGAACTCACCGTCCCCGCGCGGATGCTGATCCCCCCTTTAGCAACATGGGGTTCTGGTCGATGTCAGGTCCTGCTGGACGAAAAATCCGTCCTCAGCGCCTTCCATCCAGCCTGATCATCTACCTAAATCTGCTTTATTCAACAACGCCAGATTCACCCTCACTCATGCTTTCTTTGCTTTGAATAAACCGCAGCGCCAAATAAAGGTCTGGTGCCATAATCATGTCGTCGTCCTTCATTGTCGGTCGACTCTCTTTAAACCAGCGTGTTAACTCCGTTTTCCGGCCCGCAAGAATTAACTTAATCTGCCGCCCCTTCAGGTCCCGCTTTAACTCATTAATGGTTGCCAGGACGCTGATATCTGAATAGGTAAAGCAAGAAACGGCGTCAATGACCACCCATTTAGGTTGTAGTACGGCACCATCGACTAAATTCAAAACGCGGCGCTTAAAATAGGCCACATTAAAATAGGTCAGCGGTGAGTTAAATCGGTACATCAACACGCCAGGGATCATTTTCACATCAGTTGAATTACCTAATGAGTGAATCATCCCATTTTCGTCAATTCCCAATAAGTGTTCAGTAGGACGAAAAACTGTGCGCAGGAACTGCAACAGACCCAGCAATACCGCAAGGCCGATCCCCTGAATAACACCAATAATCAGAACACAGCCAAAGGTGAAGAACGCCAGGCGAAATGCGGGTTTATTTCTTCGCCTCAGATTCCAGAGTCCGCGTAAATCAATCAATGACCACGATGCATAAATTAGAACAATGCCTAATGCAGATACCGGAATAAATGGTAATGGCTGCGTGAAAAATACCACGACAATTCCGATGATTAAGGCTGCAACAACGGAAACCAGCTGGCTTTTCCCTCCGGTGGAGTCATTTACCGCAGTCCGGGAATCGGCTCCGCTAATCGCAAACCCCTGAGATAAGCCAGACATCAGATTCGCAACACCCAAAGCCCTGAACTCAGCATCAGCATTTATTTCGTATCCATTTTTCGCGGCAAAACTGCGAGCGGTTAGCATCAGGCTAACAAAACTGACTAATGCCAGGTTCAGCGCAGGGATCAATAAATCACGCGCCAGACCAGGCTGAAATGAGCCCCAGTGAACAACAGGCAAACCAGACTGGAAGCCCGATCCCCCAATAGTGGCAATACCATACTGCTGTGCAGATGTGACCCATACCAGCGCCGTTGTTATCACAATTGCAATCAACGGTGCTGGCCATTGGCTACGAAACGTTTTGATAGCTATTAAAATCGCTAACGTTAGGATGGAGATCCCTAAGGTTAATAAATGAATTTCTGAGAGTCGGCCTGGCAGGGCAATAATCTTCTCAATCACTTGCTCTTCATCAAGCGTAATCCCCAGCACCTTACCGAGTTGCCCGACAATAATCGTCACGGCAACGCCGTTAAGCAGCCCCGTTAGAATGGGATGAGAAAGCAGATCAGCAAGCGCACCCAGGCGAAACTTACTGGCAAGTAGACACCATCCTCCCATCATCACGGTCATGACGATTGTTAACTGCCAGTGGAGTTCTGGATTTCCGGCAGAAAGAGGAACCACAACTGCCGCAATTACCGCGCAGGTCGTGGCATCAGGGCCAACAATCAATTGGCGGGAAGAACCAAACAGTGCATAAGCTAGCATTGGCAAAACGCAGGAATATAACCCGACGATAGCCCCGACTCCCGCCAACTCAGCGTAAGCAATCGCAACCGGTAGTGCTACGGCAGCAACGGATAACCCGGCTTTAACATCATGTTTTAGCCAGCTTTTATCGTACGCTAATAAATTTTTTAGACCCGGCATGTAGTTTAATACCATTTTTCCGAACACTTTATTCTCCGGATTGACCCTTACTAATAGATAAAGGTACACGTAACTGCCGCAGGAGATCCTGATATTTTCGGGAGGTAATACAGATAATTCAGATTGGGTGTTTATCGCGTATGCCGCAGAATGGCTTGTGTTATGCAGGCTCTGGATATTGCTTTGCACCCGATGGTGCGATGTCGTGATCTGCCTGATGCGCTGCGCTTATCAGCGCCTGCAAATACGTTCAGCCCGGCGGATTTGTCCTCCTCAGGAGAGCGCTCACCGACAGACCACAGATAAAACAAAAGGCCCGGTCTTTCGACCGGGCCTTTCGCTTTTATTTGATGCCTGGCAGTTCCCTACTCTCGCATGGGGAGACCCCACACTACCATCGGCGCTACGGCGTTTCACTTCTGAGTTCGGCATGGGGTCAGGTGGGACCACCGCGCTACAGCCGCCAGGCAAATTCTGTTTATCAACACGCTTTGGCATGTCGATGTAATCTGTATCAAGCTGAATGTCGTCTCTTCGCCAAAACATCTTCGGCGTTGTAAGGTTAAGCCTCACGGTTCATTAGTATCGGTTAGCTCAATGTATCGCTACACTTACACACCCGACCTATCAACGTCATCGTCTTTAACGTTCCTTCAGGACTCTCAAGGAGTCAGGGAGAACTCATCTCGGGGCAAGTTTCGTGCTTAGATGCTTTCAGCACTTATCTCTTCCGCATTTAGCTACCGGGCAATGCCATTGGCATGACAACCCGAACACCAGTGATGCGTCCACTCCGGTCCTCTCGTACTAGGAGCAGCCCCCCTCAATTCTCCAGCGCCCACGGCAGATAGGGACCGAACTGTCTCACGACGTTCTAAACCCAGCTCGCGTACCACTTTAAATGGCGAACAGCCATACCCTTGGGACCTACTTCAGCCCCAGGATGTGATGAGCCGACATCGAGGTGCCAAACACCGCCGTCGATATGAACTCTTGGGCGGTATCAGCCTGTTATCCCCGGAGTACCTTTTATCCGTTGAGCGATGGCCCTTCCATTCAGAACCACCGGATCACTAAGACCTGCTTTCGCACCTGCTCGAGCCGTCACTCTCGCAGTCAAGCTAGCTTATGCCTTTGCACTAACCTCCTGATGTCCGACCAGGATTAGCTAACCTTCGTGCTCCTCCGTTACTCTTTAGGAGGAGACCGCCCCAGTCAAACTACCCACCAGACACTGTCCGCAACCCGGATTACGGGTCCACGTTAGAACACCAGCCATTAAAGGGTGGTATTTCAAGGATGGCTCCATGCAGACTGGCGTCCACACTTCAAAGCCTCCCACCTATCCTACACATCAAGGACCAGTGTTCAGTGTCAAGCTATAGTAAAGGTTCACGGGGTCTTTCCGTCTTGCCGCGGGTACACTGCATCTTCACAGCGAGTTCAATTTCACTGAGTCTCGGGTGGAGACAGCCTGGCCATCATTACGCCATTCGTGCAGGTCGGAACTTACCCGACAAGGAATTTCGCTACCTTAGGACCGTTATAGTTACGGCCGCCGTTTACCGGGGCTTCGATCAAGAGCTTCTCCTTACGGATAACCCCATCAATTAACCTTCCGGCACCGGGCAGGCGTCACACCGTATACGTCCACTTTCGTGTTTGCACAGTGCTGTGTTTTTAATAAACAGTTGCAGCCAGCTGGTATCTTCGACTGATTTCAGCTCCACGGGTAAACCGCTTCACCTACATATCAGCGTGCCTTCTCCCGAAGTTACGGCACCATTTTGCCTAGTTCCTTCACCCGAGTTCTCTCAAGCGCCTTGGTATTCTCTACCTGACCACCTGTGTCGGTTTGGGGTACGATTTCGTGTTACCTGATGCTTAGAGGCTTTTCCTGGAAGCAGGGCATTTGTTACTTCAGCACCGTAGTGCCTCGTCATCACACCTCAGCGTTAAAAGGTACCGGATTTACCTGGAACCTCCGCCTACATGCTTAAACCGGGACAACCGTCGCCCGGCTAACATAGCCTTCTCCGTCCCCCCTTCGCAGTAACACCAAGTACAGGAATATTAACCTGTTTCCCATCGACTACGCCTTTCGGCCTCGCCTTAGGGGTCGACTCACCCTGCCCCGATTAACGTTGGACAGGAACCCTTGGTCTTCCGGCGTGCGGGTTTTTCACCCGCATTATCGTTACTTATGTCAGCATTCGCACTTCTGATACCTCCAGCATACCTCACGATACACCTTCAACGGCTTACAGAACGCTCCCCTACCCAACAACACATAGTGTCGCTGCCGCAGCTTCGGTGCATGGTTTAGCCCCGTTACATCTTCCGCGCAGGCCGACTCGACCAGTGAGCTATTACGCTTTCTTTAAATGATGGCTGCTTCTAAGCCAACATCCTGGCTGTCTGTGCCTTCCCACATCGTTTCCCACTTAACCATGACTTTGGGACCTTAGCTGGCGGTCTGGGTTGTTTCCCTCTTCACGACGGACGTTAGCACCCGCCGTGTGTCTCCCGTGATAACATTCTTCGGTATTCGCAGTTTGCATCGGGTTGGTAAGTCGGGATGACCCCCTAGCCGAAACAGTGCTCTACCCCCGAAGATGAGTTCACGAGGCGCTACCTAAATAGCTTTCGGGGAGAACCAGCTATCTCCCGGTTTGATTGGCCTTTCACCCCCAGCCACAAGTCATCCGCTAATTTTTCAACATTAGTCGGTTCGGTCCTCCAGTTAGTGTTACCCAACCTTCAACCTGCCCATGGCTAGATCACCGGGTTTCGGGTCTATACCCTGCAACTTAACGCCCAGTTAAGACTCGGTTTCCCTTCGGCTCCCCTATACGGTTAACC